>NZ_RZTF01000044.1:0-22656 GCF_004023175.1 Mesorhizobium sp. M7A.F.Ca.MR.362.00.0.0 | reverse complement strand
CCTTTTCCGCGCAGCCGCCTTGGACGGCTAGGGGCTAAACCCCTACCCTTCCCTTTCGGGGGTCCGTCGGTCTGGGCGCGGACGAAAAGCAGTCTCGATCTGCCGAGGCGAGCGCGCCTCCCTGGCCCAGTCGCATGACATCGTCGAACGCCGAGCGAATCTGCGGCCAGGGAAACTCGGCGCCTCCCTCCCGCACCTCGCTCTCAAGAAGCACCGCATTCAATTTGGCAGCTACGCCGGTAAGGGAGGTGGCAGGTGCCGCAGCCAAGGCTTCGAGCAATTCTTCGGCTCGGTCAGCTGCCTGCCTTTCGGCCTCTGCAACAGACGAATAGCCAATTCGCCTGTCGGCGGCATCCCAACGTGCTTGATGAGCCGCTAAACGGGCCTCTGCCTTGGCGCGAGGTTCATCTGCTTCGGCATCAGCATCGAGCACCTCGCGGAGTGCCCCGATAGAATGAACCGTTACATCTTCGCCGCCGGGCAACTGGACGGTCGCATGAGGGAAGCCGACGGTCTCCACGAGTGTGCGCTCCAAGCGCGCACTTTGATCGCAGAGACGCTCGCTCGCTTCGTGAGCATTGCGCCATTCTCGCCAAATCGCTAGCGCGGGATCGGAGGGTACAGCTTCGGCCGGCGCCGTACCGGCGAGAGCACTTCTTTCCCATCCCAAGATTGCAATCGCCGTTGCACCAAGTACCGTCCTGCGGGTGACGAAAGACAAAGGCGTGTTATTGTCGGAATCAGCCATGATCCGAGCTCCGTGAAGCTTAGGTTTTGGTTAGGTCGGAATTGGTGTTCGAGCACCTCTTCCGACCGTTTTTTGTGCGGCTAAAGACTACAGGTTGGAACGTGAACGGGCAACAAAAATCATCACCTCGTGATGAAATACACCCAATCCAGTGCAGGATGGCTCGAGCAGCTCTTGGCTGGGGCATACGTGAGTTAGCCGAAGTGGCGCGCGTCGCAACGCAAACAATTACCCGTCTGGAACAAGGCGATCATCTTAAACCCAAAACGCTTGAGGCTATTCGTGCCGCCTTCGAGGCAGCAGGAATCGAGTTCATTTCACAAAACGGAGGGGGACCCGGCGTCCGCCTTGCCCGTCGACTGGACGGTACCTGAGAGTAGTCATACCGAGTTTGATGAACCTTGAGAGCACTTCGTCGAAACCGAAAGATTTAGACTTTCAGTCTGCTAAGGGGCCGTGAACGGACTGACGGCTTTGCGAGAACGATCTCAGGAAAGAGACAAGCGTCAGCGTTCGAAATAGACCGTAGCCTCAACTCTCCTCCGACGCGCCGTTCACGAATAAAGCAGGGTACGCCGGCCGGTGCCGCGCCTGCCTGTCACCAGGCGCTCCAGAACCGTCCGCCTTCCTCGAATGCGGAGGGCTACTTCGCCGCCACCAACGTGGAGATAAACCAGGGAGATGGAGCGTGGCGCTTTCAACATGCGCCGCCGCCTCCGAATGGAATTTGTTCATCTGGACCGGCCTGCTGCTCAACAGCGGCCTGGGCCGCCGGAGGCACGGGCAGCGGTGGAATTGGATGATTTGCTCTAAATGCGGCCACGAACGCATCGCGGTCGTTGAGGCGGATTAAAACAGGATTCTCGCAGGACGACGCTTTGCCGAAAATGACGGCGTGGCGAGCTTCAAGGCTCGGCAGTACTCCGGCATAGTCGCCGCCGATGTAGTTGGACAGGAAGTCTTTGCCAGTATCGTCGAAAGTACGCATCGCGAATATCGTGTTACACTGATTGAGGATGGTTTTGGTCACATTAGCCGTGCGCTGCGTGATCAAGAGACATCCCAGACCGTATTTTCGGCCCTGAAGAATGGCGCGGGCGCTACGCGCTGTCGCTGCCTTGTCCCCTTCGGCGACGACTGAATTCCACTCAGGCACCAAGGAATGTGCCTCTTCATAGACGAGGCAGACGCGGCCCTGATCGGTCATGCCCAATTCCTGACAGACTGTCAGCGCCGCATCGGAGATAATCGCGGTGATTTCCGTCGGCGTCAGCGTCGCCATGTTGGCATTGTTGTTGAACATGCCACTCGCTTGGCGCGTAACCTCGAACTGAGCGGGGTTAATCACCTTCAAGAAGCGGTGTTGCGCCGGATCAAGGAATGCCCGCAGTTGGTGCGTAATCTCCTGTCGAAATTGCAGATGACTTCCGCCTTGTTCCTGATTCTGAAGTGGAACACCCCCTTCACCCGCAGCAACCAATGCCAGCCGTTGCGCTTCCTCGTGAGCCGGGTCGAGGAACTCACCCAGCAATTGAGCGTACTGATTTGTGAGATCAAGGCAGATAATCTTGATGCCATCAGCGATCATGCGCTCGACCAACTCGATGGCAAGATAGCTTTTTCCGATCCCAAGAATCCCCAACACTGCGGTGTTGTACGTGACGGCAGCGGACATATCGAGGCTGACGCCGAAGCCGGTATTGGGAAAATGGCCGATGGTGTTCGCAGTTGGTGCCGCCCCCTCAGCCTCAAGCAGGAAGACGGGAGCGTTTATTCTTGGAAGCCACTTCACTGGCATGAACTTGCCCGCATCCGCATCCCATCTGCCGATCTTGCGGGCCTTTGCGCGCGCATAGCCATAAGTGTTCTTTTGCTGGACGATATCCTCGCGCGTCAGGCCTTCAATTATCTGGAAAATGACAAGGAAATCCCCGATCCTCGCCTCGACTAGGCGACCTTCGGCGAGACCGGCCTCGTCTATGACTTCAAACAGCACATAGTCGAGACTGGTGTCCGAGACCACGACACCACAAAGTCGATTGATCCATTGCATCGCTGGAACATCCGCCAGCTCATCGGGCGTCGCACTCAGCGCGAGCGCCATAGCTGCGCCCCTTGTATCCGGAAGTTTGGCGATACGATCCTTCAGTCCATCGGGGAGTCGGGCGGTCAGGACGCGTAGCAGATTGCCCTCGTCCCGGCCCACGTAGTTGAGCGCCACACCGAGCATCCACGGCCCGTTGTTGTCAACGACGACGAGTGGAGTGCCACGTCCAACGCTGCTATCTCCGAGCTGCCGAACGAGGACGATGCCCGGCGACTGGTGCGCGACTATCGGTCCAATGACCTTTTGTGTGTGGACCGCGCCCTTCTGTTCTGACATCCAATTGCCAAATGTTAGGAAAGCCTCGACCGGACGCAGGGCAACGATCACCGCCCACGCCGTCAATATCGCGACGGCCTCATCAATGCGCGTTCGGTGGAACAGCCAGATGCAGGCAAGAATCAGAATTGTGAAGATCACGGACGGGCTACCCAGGCTTCGTACCGCGCGGTCAGCAGCGCGAACCCAGAGGCGAGTTTCTATCCCGATGGGTACGCGGACGAGCAGCACCACGACCGACGCCAGGCAAATAGCGGTACAGAAAATTGCGATCGCCCAGATCAGCGTCAGTTCCCATGAATCAGCACGGACGACCAGAGAACCCGCAACAATGGCGGCTAGCGCGACAAAGCTATTGGTAGCCGCATCCGCCGGTGGGGTAAAATGCGGGTTGAGAAGACGGCTGCCAAAAAGAAGGCTCGCAAAGCCGCTATACGCCCAGATTGCATTCTCGTTCGGTGTAAGACCGGTAGCCACGACTTTCCACTGAATGACAAACAAAAGCAGTGCGTAAACAACAAGGCTGATGACGCGATTTTTAGTCTGAAAGTAAGGATTATCGCCCATTATTAATTTCCACCCTGAACCGTAAAATCTTGGCTCAGACCTATGATACGTCTCCGCTTTAGCTCAGCGCAACACGCTTTCGTAGTCTGATCGCATGCCTGTCGGCATCACGAGTGGCCACTGATCAATCTCCTTGGTGAATTACGGAGAACTTGCCTTGATCACCGACGCACAATTTCTCGAAGAACTCGCGAAACCCGAGGCCTCGATTGGGATCTTCGGTCAATCTCGAATATCGGGTTCATTGCCCAAGTTGCTGAACCTGCCGCGTGCGTTTTTGCAGAATCTGATAATGCGATCAGTGCAGAACAACACATCCGCCTCAGTGGAAGGCTCCAAGTGTGTGAATGACGGAGATAGGGCGGCCCGCCGTAAGGCTGGGGCCGCGAAGCGGACATTCAGACGACAGCAAATGACACGCAGGATGGCTACACGCTAGTTTCATCGATCGCCGTATTGTGAGGAATCTTTATGAAGTTGATACGCCCCTTCCCCCATCCCGACATTTTGCATTGTCAATCTTCAGTTCGGGCGCGTTAAAATGGCGAGGCGGGGCTCAGCTAAGAACGCATCCGCAAGATTCAGACGGCTCCTATCACATGGGTTTTTTGCGCCCGAATTGCCCCCCTGTTTCGTCTCAGAGGACCTCGCTCGTTACCGCGCGACAATCTGGCGAGACATCGAGACCCATGGTATCGCAGCGCTAGACAAGCTCGTCACACATACGAGTTGGTTCAACTTCCCACGGTTCAGCCGCAATGACCGACGGCACGGCGTCATCAACCCGATAGCTTACATGGCCATCGCTAAAATCGTCGCCGACAAGTTCGTTGAGCTCCGAGCCACTTCACGTAGGCGCTCTCGAATGTCTGCGTCGCCACTCATGTTCGACTGGAGTGGCACGCGTGCAATTTTGCGATCCAACATCGACCTCCTCGATGACTTCCGCCTTGACCTCGCTTCCCGTCGCGAAATGTACGTGTCGGCTGACCTTCGAGCGTTCTATCACTCTGTTTACACCCACACTATTCCCTGGGCGATCCGCGGCAAGGCCGCTGCGAAAGCGGATCGCTTCTCATCGCATTACGCCAACCGGCTAGATCGGTATTGCCGCAATGCACAGGACCAGCAGACGATCGGCCTTCCGGTCGGCCCGGACACGTCGCGCGTCATCGGAGAGCTCATCGCGTCGGCGGTGGATGAACGGCTGCGACTTGATACCGGCATCACGTCGCGCGACGCCTCCCGCTATGTCGATGACTTCACAATCAGCAGTGACAACGGACTAAGCGGGGACGCGCTGATCGCCGCCGCGCGGCGGGCTGCGGCAGAGTTCGAGCTAGAGCTGAACCACGACAAATCGGCCATCGTGGCGACCTCGACCTATCTGGTCAACGGCTGGAAGCACGTCGCGCGAAACCACCGGCCCACGCCGCCCTACGCATTGCACGACTTCAAGCGGTTCTTTTATGAAGTTGGTCGCCTTGTCCGGGAATTGCCTGAAACAAACGTGGAAAAATGGGCGCTCCAGAACGCACGCGTAGCGTTTCTCGGCGCCAGTACCAACGACTGGGGTAGCTTGCAGAGCCACCTTGTGAACGCCTACCGCCGGAACAGCACGCTGATTTCGCTTTTGGTGGAGCTTCTGATCGAGCGTCATCGGGATCGCGGCGATGTCATCGTCGAGAGCGTCCGCGACTTCCTCGACCATCGCATTCCCGCGCTTGCTTTGGAGGACCGAACAGGCGAGCTGATCTGGCTCTTGTTTCTGATGATCGCTCTGGAGATCAAGATCGACGCCCAACGATTCGAGCGAGTCTTTAGCCTAGAGGAGCCGATGTGCGCGCTCCTCCTGAGTGCCGCCGATGCCCGCGGCCTTATCGTCGGCACGGTCGATCGATCTTTGTGGAACCAGTCACTAACTTGCGACGGCCTTCGGGGACCCATGTGGCTATATGCATACGAGTTGCCTCGTAACGGATTCATTGGAAACACCTCAACCACGCATATCGAACAAGATCCATACTTCTCCATCCTTCATGCTCGGAGCGTCAATTTCCTTTCACTTGAGGACGGGCTCACCTCAATTACGGGAGCGATGCGCACGCGCAGGCGGGCTGACAACCTCCACCGCGCATGGCTGCGCGATGAGTTCACCGAGGATTTCGACGTAGAAGAATGGGAGATCGGCGGAGACGATGAGGAGACTGACGACGCGGATTCGGACTACTGATATGGGCGCTCTCGACGACGGTTTTTCCCAACAGCCAAGCCGATTTGAAACGTTGTCGCGCCACAGTTCACTCTAGGATCGCCGCTGCAGGAAAATCAGTTTCGTCGTCATCAAGAGCGATTGCGACTCAAATTGTGAACTTCAGCGTTCCGCCATGCCCTGGCGACGGAAGCTACCCCCGCTGGGCGGTGCGCAACGCCAGCGGATGCCGGGCCCGACGAACCTTCCGGTGGAGTCTTGGATCTGATGGCGGACGTGTCGCTACCGGCGCGCTTTCCATCGGGACCGCGGAGCCGATGCGTCCGCAGTGCGGAGGATGGCGCCAGCCGACGAGCCTGCGCTCGGCCGCTATCTTACGGCCGACGCTGGCGACGTCGGCTCCCGGGGCAGCAACGAACACCGACACGGCAGCCACGCCGGCCGCCTATAGCGAGCCACCGCAGGACACGTCGATGAGGCTGTGACGTTGGAGGATCCGCCAACCCCGCATCTGCCGGGGACAGGAATCTCACGGTCGCACCTGACCATCTCCTCGTCCCGGCCCTACGTTTCCTCAACTGCTCGCCGCGTGGTCGCACATTGCATTAAGCCTTGGAAATCGCTGGGAAATCGCAATTCTCGCAATGTGCGATAAACATACGCACATTGCGAAATCACTTCTTAACCCACTGAAAAACAAAGACCCGACCGCAGCGCAATGTGCTCCCTTTTATCCTGCCATCTTAATCGGTTGTGCTTTGCGATACTTTGCAACCATCGTCGTTCCTCCTTCAGGATGCGATAATATACGAATCTATTCTCTACGTTACGATTCCGCTTTTGGGCGTCGAGTTCCGATGCGCCGTGCGATCTTCCGCGCTCTGCGACGGGGTTAATCGGCTGCATTGGTGCAGCGCTCGAACCGTCGTGGCGCACTTTTCCATCGGGCTGACGGAGCATCGTCATAGGCAATCGGGCGCGGTCCGGCCGTCTGTCGATCGGCTCGGCTGCAGGGCAGGATAATTTGCGTTCCGTCGTTTCCTGGTCTGCATCGGTCCTCATCCGCGGGGCGGATCTCGTTTGTTCAGATGGCGTCCGTCAGCGTGCCATCGCCATGCGTTTCAACAGATGATCTTCTGCTCATCGATGCGCTCCAGGCAGCTTGCGATCCTTCATGTGGGTGCGCTGCGCGGCGTCCGTTTTGCTTGCCGACGGATCGCCGACATCGAACGTCCCGTCGGTCCAAATCACATGCATGGTCACCGCCAGCTTGCGCGCCACGGCGAGACAGGGCTTGCGGTGAAAGGAGCGTTTGTGATCTCCTGGCCCCAGCTTTTGACCTTGTCCCTGCCCTTCACGCACGCCATCAAACCGGACGCCGCCTCGTAGAGCGCTCGCCGCACGTCCGCGTCACCGGCCTTCGAGATGCGTCCCTGGATGTCGATCGAAGTGCCGACTGTCAGCGCCGCGATGTCAGGCCGAAGTAGGCCGCGACGTCGCGCGAGCGGCGGAAGCGCGTCGAATCGTCAATCGCCGTGAACGAGAGCGCCGTCACCGGGCCGGCGCCGGGAATGGCCATGAAGCGCCGGTACGGCTTGCTCTCCGCAACGAGATCATGCAGTCGGCAATACAGTCGCCACAACGCGGCGCGCGCTTCGACAGCATGGCAGTCAATCTGTCGTTTGTTCAACAGACTTCAGGACCAATCGCGCCGCTCGGCGCTCTCATCCTCTCGTTTGGCCTGCCAATCATAGCTATCGGCCAATTCGCTCAGCGCCTTGGCGGTGTGCGGATGCTGGAAGGCAATTACCTTAGCCCAGTTCCGGTACTTCGCAGCCTCGTTCCGCTCCAACTCGCCGCCGTCGCCCGGCATCCGAGTTGTCATGCCACGACGATTGGCCTTGCCGACGCGGAACCCCTCCAGCATAGATTTGCTCCGGAAAAGATCGAGAACGTCACGCACCGGCTCCGCTGGCCAATTTCCATCCGCGCCCCTTGGTGAAGCGGAAAGCACTTGCCCGATCTGGCTGTCGGCAATTTCCAATCGACCGACTGCCTGGGCTTGAGCTCGCGCCTCCTTTATCCAGGTCTCCAGGGTTTCGCCGTCGATTGTATTGTCGGCGCCCCGACCCGGGATGTGGTTCCAGAGTTCCAAGAGCCTGTACGCTTGGCGGGCCACGACGCGTGCGTGCTCGGGATCTAGCGGCTCGGGCTCTTCGATACCGCTTTCGGCGCTGGCTTTGAAGACTGCGCTTAGCATCTCGATGAACAGCTTCGGCTGTTCCGCAAGAACCGACAGCAGCACTTTCGCGGGGCGACGTGAGTGCTCAAGCACGCGCAGGTAATTCCATTCCAGGGTCGCCAGCGCATTGCGGTCAACGTCGTCGCGGGCATCCAATTTTGTCAGCGTCTCGGCAACGTAGTGCTGGAACATGGTTGCCTCATTCCCGTCCTCCCGATCCTCGATGGGTTGGCGCGCGGCCTGCTCTAACACCTGCAAAAGCAGCGCTGATGGCAAGAGGCTCTTCTTGTCGCGGCGACCGACGAGCGCTACCGCATGACGGGCACGGCCTACTTCGATCAGCTGGCGGACAGCATAGGCTATATCGTCGCTGTCGCCATCGATCCATAGAACGGGTGTCCGGCGCCAGTAGGTCGCGAGCGCCTCGCCACCAATCGCAGCGACCTGATCCCAGGTCCATCGGCTTGTCGGCAGAGCCCTCAGGATAGTCATTAGACCGGTTTCGCCCCAAGAAGCCGCTCGCGCCTTAGCGATCAATGCTTCAGCCCAGGCCTCCTTCCGATCTCGGAACGCTGAGGTGATGAGGCCATGAGCAACGTCACGCTCATGGGCATCGGCGCTTCTTGCCGCCGCTTCAAGAAGCGCGTCCAAGTCGCTGATCGCAATGCCGCTCTCGTAGAGGGCCTTGCCAATGTAGCCGGGGCTGTCAACCAGTTGAGCCAAGCCAAGGATCGCGGCGATGCTCCCACCCCTAAAGATTGCTTGAGCCGCCGCTTGCCGCGCGACCTCGATCTCGCGCTCCTCGGCCTCCCACCCATCGCCGGCTGGCTTGGGCAAAGCGACAGTGCCGTCGAACAACCAAGCCGCGCGCGCCAAGATATCCTCAGGCGCAAAGCGCTCATATGCCGCCTCCAGACGTAGCAGCACATCCTCCGGGAGTGACCACTCGGCATCGGGGAACTCTCGATGATGGTGCAGCACGTGCCGAAGCTTTGCCCAAAGCGCGGTGCGATCAGCCGCGTCTGTGACTTTGCTTTCGATCAGATCCAGTGACACCAGCACCGAGTCTAGGTCAGGGGAAAGGTCGCTGAGCCTATCCAGCAACGTCAGCCATCGCTGAAGATCGGTACCAACATCAAAAATCAGCCGTTCGCGGACATTCGCCGCACCCCGTCCGATCAGGTTCCAACTCACGACCTCCAGCTTGTCGACGCTGAAGTCGCGCCAACGCGGCAGGGGTGACGGGCTTGAGGTATCATGGCCACTCGGTAGCACGCCAAGCATCAGTTTCCACGCAGTCGCCGGCTCGCGTTTACGGATCAGGTCGAGGGCACGGATGCGCTGCTCCTGCGTCGCATATGTTTGAGGACTCCACAGCAGGTGTATCTCCCTCAGGCTATTCATCGGCCCGTTCATGTATTTTCGCGGCTTGACGTCGATCGCGTCGAGCCGCGCCAGAACGTGGGTCACTCGCGGCATCCAATCGGGCGACCAAGCCAGCGATTCCAGAGCCCACATCAGGTCGGATAGGTGCTCCGTCCCAAAGATTCCACCATCGTCATGGCCGAATAGGGCGCCGATCTGCGGATCGTTTTGGTCAAGACTGTCTTCGATGGCTGTCAGGAAGGCACTTGGCGAAGCTTCGGCGAGGAGGCGGAAGTCGCTGGACAGTGACCACCAGCGCCGCGCATCGGCGTCACGGAGCAAGTTCGCGACGATCGCATCCGCGCGTCTCGGCGCATCCGCGACAGTGCGGATTTTGCTGCCCCAGAGCGCCAACAGAATTAGAACTTGGCCCACCCCATGTCGAAGCAGGCCCGAATAGCTCGGTCGAACACCATGGATGTCGGCCATCCACCGGTCATCAGGCTTCATGTCAAAACGAGGATCGGGTGCGCCCAAGACTTCCTGGACAACATTCTGGAACCGACTAACGTCAGAGGGGGTCAAATGGTGAGCCAGCAGAATCCAAGCGTCCGACGGCGACGCGATGCGCCAAGCATCCCCGACCTTTTGGAGCGGGCTGTCAAAGGCGCCAACCAGTGGCGCTAAGTCGGCGATGGCGGCGTCGTAAGGCTGGTCTGCGAGTTCAGCTACGCGTGCACGGTCGCCCTCGGATGTGTCGATCCAGCCGCCGGCTAGCAGAGCCGCCAGCAGAGCCTTTGGCGGAGCCCCTTCCGCCCACCACGGTAGACGCCCAGGAGCGCCCGGAATAAGCCGACGCAAAACGGCGAGATTGCGTGCGCAGTCGCGGGCCAGCGCCTCTGCCCGCTGTTCGGATATGCCCGCCTGTTGAAGGGCAATGGCAATGCCTTCGCGCGAAGGTCGCGACAAGGCTCGAACCTCGCCCCGTCCGATCAAACGCTCGTCGTAGGTCTGGAGTACGAAGTGGCCATGTTTGACGAGAGCTCGAGCAAGGCCGGGATCAGGTTCAGTGAGAAGAAGGATCAAGGGCGACGGCGCGTTGATCAACGCGCGGGCCGCCTCAGCGGTGGTTACCACCAGTGCGCGGGCACGATAGGCCGCTCCGACCTCGTACGGAAGTTCGCTCAACGCCGCATGAAAGAACCCCACCACCTCGTCGGTTGTGGTCGCCTGCAAGGAAAGAACAGACGGCGCGCCGCGTAGCCAGCGTAGGATCTCCGCCGAATCCTCGCTCCTGTCGGCAAGCACGAGGTCCTCGGTCAAGGGCCACTCTGTGGCGAGCGACCACTCCTCCCAGACCTCATCAAGTTCTCGGGTGCCGGGCGGCCTTTTATTGAGGCGAGCTGCGATCCAAAGCCCTACGGCCGGATGCCGCTCGATCCAATGCACAAGGTCGTCGGCGTCATATACTCGAACTTCGCGCCATGGGCCTTCTGCTTGACGGGCCTCGGACCACGCGACTTTCTGCGGCCAATGACGCAGTGTGACGAAAATATACGTAGAGTCGGCGGGGTCGAGCGGACTGGGCGTGGTCGTTCGCTTCCCGTAGTCCTCAGTCGCCTTCTGCTGAATGTTGCGACGCTGGACGCCGAGCTCCCAACCAGCGCGCCCCTTCGGAACGTACGCGTTGCCGGTAGCAGCCGCGGTAACGCCATCCCAACCGGAATGGCGAATCCCTTCGTCTGACGGGAAACGCAGCTCTACACTGGGGTCGGTTGCAGCCTGGACCAACTTGGCCAGTAGTGTGGGAAGGCTGACTGGACCATCCGTGCGGTCGCCCCAGTCCGAGAGGTCTTGCGCGCTGACCCAGCGAACCGGAGTTCCTGCAACGTCTATGCCTGCGATGGATGGCAGGGCCGGGCCGATCACGGCGCCCGTAGGCAAGAAGCTGATACCCGCGCCTTCCAAGGCGACGCGGATCGCATACGCGTTGTTGGCGACAGGGGTACGGGAGCCCCGCTCAAAGTCGGCGACGGTCGATATCCCCACGCTTGCAGCCTTCGCAAGGTCCTGCTGCGACCATGCCAGAAGGGCTCTGGCCGCCCGGACATGCTTAGGAGTAAGTTCGCCAACGGGGCTGGAATTTTTCATGGTCATATGGAATATATGACGTCAGCGAAAAAACCTCAACTACTTGCGCGCTTCGGTCCGCTCCAAATGCGCAGATTATTGCAGCTTCAACAGCTCCGAATTGAGTCCAATCGGAAGAATACAATTCATGCGCGAATCCGAACGTGTCGAACTAATTGATCGCCTGATCGCGGGCATTGGAGTCATCGGCCCAGGTGCCGCCTTCGAGCGCTTCGGAGCCAAGTTTCTAGACCACCACCTGGATGTCGATCTGGTTCATCGCGGCCTGAACGCGCAGCTTAACCCAGTCGGCGGCACTGTCGACAGCGTCGACGACGCAGGGCTCGTGGCGGCAGAATATTCCATTGTAAAGGACTACTTTCAGGCTCAATGGACCAAGCCGACCCATGACCTCTTGCATGTGCTAAACAAGCATCCAGGGGTAAAGGACATCTATCTTCTTGCTTCCCAGTGCTCAACGCCGTCGGAGATTAACGCGACGAAAGAGCGAGTGGGAGCTTGGCCGGGTTTCTATGGGCGGACCATCCACTACTACGACGCCCGACGGATCGCCGAGGTCATTGTCGATGAAATGCTACTCGACGACAGTGCTATTGGGGCCTTGGTCGAGCATCTGCCAGTACTGGACCGAATTCTCAATGAGGTCAGGGCTACATTGGCTATACCGCCGGTGGACCCCCGGCGCGTGTTGTTCGAAGGTCTGGACGAGACTATTGAGTCGCGCCTGCGCGACGCAGGGCCGGTCTTGGCTATTTCGGGCCTAGCTGGAAGTGGTAAGTCCGACGCCGCAGCAGCCTATGTCGCAAGCAGGAAAGGCAATTACCAGACGCCCATGTGGGTCGAGGGCGCCGACTTGGTCCGCATATCCGACCTTTCATCGAAACGTGTGTGGCGCGGCGGAGCCGATCTCAACGTCGTGGCCATGTTGCAGTCGCGTCGCTGCTTGTTGGTAATCGACGACCTTGCGCCGGGGATCTCTCTTGCGGATCTCAAACCTCTCTGTGGTCCGGGCAGTCACATTATCGTCACGCGTCGCGAGACCGCAGCAGGCGACATCGAAGTCCCTGCCCTTACACCCAGGCAAGCACGAGAAATCCTCGATCGAGACGCCCCCGAACCCTGCCCTGAGCCCGTGCTGGAAGCGTTGATGAGGGCAGTAGGCGGACATCCGCTGAGCTTCGCGCTGATCAATAAGGCCATTGCCAGCGGTATCTCCTGGCGGGATATCGGTGACGACTGCGACACCATTGCCGAGTTGGCCTACGGGCGGGAACGTCTCGCCGATAGGGTGCTCGGCCGATTGAAGCCGTTGTTGGCAACCGAGTTGACGGTCTTCGACTGGGCAGGTCAGCCGAGCTGCGACCAGCGGTTCCTCAAATTCGTCATTCGGACACCAGGGATGATCAAGCTCGGCGGTCAGGGGCTGCGCGCCGCCGACCGCTCATCGGTTGTACGCCTGCACGACATTGTCTACGCCAGCCTAAGGGTTCAGAGCTGGTTGTCGCCCGAGCGGTCTGCCGTGCTCGATCAGCGGCTGGATGAGCACTTGGCCACATTGATCGGCGAGGAAAGCTTGGCGCTAAGAATCCTAGCCAGCACCATGCGGGACAAACTTGAGGCCCTCGCTGTCACTAGACGCTCGCCGGCCGTGCTCGTTGCGCTGCTTTCCGTGTGGCGCCCAGAAGAGTTGAACCTTCAGGCCGTCGGATCCCCGGAAGCGCATGTGACCGAACTGGAGAAGCGCGGGATTGCGGCCAGCTATGTCGAAGTCCGATTTATCCTTGAGGCCATTGAGGCCTTATACCGCAAAGACAAAGCGGTATCGATAGAGATAGCCAAGGCCAACCTGGCCGCAAGGTTGCCGATATTCGAGCGATTGCTTGCGCTTCCAATTGTCGACTTGCGGTCCAGCGCAGAAATTCGGCATCACTGGGGTAAGGCGCTCCGGATCGTGGACCGCATTGACGAGGCGGCCGAGCAATTTGAAACCGTCATGGCGGGGCCCATCCCTCTGGACTCTACTCGTCTGCAACTTGTTCGCCACTATGCAACAGATAGTGATCGAGCCGTTGTCTTGGCTGATGAGATTCTCATGGCTGCACAGAAGCCACTCACCGTCATCAGCTCGGTAGTGCTGGGGGTCGTCGAAAATCTATCGTGGGCCAAGGGTCCGGCACTAAATGCGCTGTTCGACAAGTATGCCGACCTGATCGAACGAGAGATCATACAGGCGGCCGACGTGGGGTTCGACCAGGCCTATGGTGCCTTAGCTTCCGTCGGGCGCTATTGGGCTTGGCACGACGCCGCACGGCTTACTAGGATTTTTGCCGCCATCCCGGTTCCGTCCGTGGGAGCGACCGATGATCGGACGTCAGGGGCGCTAGGCGAGATTTCGCTCAAGCTGGCAAAGGCCAATTTTCCGCCGGACCGCGGGCTGCAGGAGCGAGCAATTCGTTACTATCGGTCGATCACCGCGCCAGACGACTTCCAGTTGCAGAAGCTGGGTGAAGTGTTGATTGACGTGAAGCACTTTGCCGAAGCGGAGGGCGTTCTTCGACGAATTTCGAACTTTCAGACAGCCCCGTTCGCCGCTTATCGCCTCTCGCAGGCGCGTTTGGCCCAAAACGATGCGGCAGAGGCGCGAGTGCTAATCGATACAGCAATCGCAAACCTTGGCGAGGAACAGCAGAAGTTTGCCGCGTCTTTCTGGGCGCATCGTCATAAGGTCCGTAAAGCACAAGGTGATAGAGCAGCTAGCGAGGACCTCGACAAGGCCATAGCCATCTGTGAACCGGGGAAGTACCGTACCTATCTGGAGAAGGAGCGCAGCAAGCTCTCTTGAGGCCAATGCGGCGAGGCGGATCTCACTTACCCTGATAAACTTTGAAACCCTTCTGGCGAGGTCCATGAGCGAATTCGACAAGATAGCTGCTCTTGCTAGAGCGAGGACATCTGGCAGAAAGCGATTACCAAACGTCTGCCGCCAGAGGTGGGAGAAAGCTTCTTCGTGGCTGGCTTGACCCACGCGAATTTCGGCGCGCCCGTGGCGCGTGGTAGGGAAAGCAGTGACTTCGATTTCACCTGTTGCATGGTTGAAGCAGGTTGCGGACTAAATAGAGCCTTCCAACTCCTGCTCGCTTCGTTTTCTTCGCCTATAGCGCAAAAGGTATTCGAATAGCGTTGTCCGTGGCTTCTTCCCGAAGTGCTCGCTGATTAGGTCGCGGCACCTGTCATCCGAGGTGAAAACAAACTCCTTTGCCGCGCCAATCACCAAACGGTTCATGTTGGTGACGAAACTTACCGGATCGCGAGACTCGATCCTCTGCTGTGTTTGGAGATTGTTCACCGCAACGAATAAGCACTTCGGGCCGATCGGCAGCATGATGTACGTGTCTGGCTCACTGAAATCATACCAGGTGATCAACGGCCGGTCGCTGGTGACTAGTTGGGAATCGGCACCATCAGGAATAGAACGGACGAACCAGCGCATGTTGTTAATCATCTGTCCGATGTGCTGGTGATCGATCAGCTTCGGCAACAGGGACTTGGCCCAACTCTCAATTTCGTGCGGCTTCTGCTGCGCAAGATATTGCTTAAATGTAGCTGGATCATTGGCTCCCTTCTTTTCCTGATAGACTTCCTCCAGCCCATCGAGACGGAGTAGCCATTCCTCGTCCAACGAGGCCTGAAGAACCTTGATATCGTTTGGCATCCGCATCATTAAGGACAGAAGGAAGCGCGTCCAGGCACTTCGGTACTTCGGATTCCGCCTGATGACTGGATCATCGCTCTCAATCATGCCGAGAGCGACGGCTGCTAAGGAATCCAGCGGCGACATAAAACCTTGTTCGAGCCACTGGGCTTCGGTCGGCGCCTTCGCCGGATCGCTGTACAGATAGTCGTCACCACCAGATTGGCTGGGGTAGGCCCACTTCACATCGACCTTGCCGCCGTGAACGAGCCGAAATCTGCGCAGCTTCCCGTCGGCGCCAGCCCACCGAGCTTGGTAGAAGCTGGGAAGGTAATGATGGAAAATTGGTCTGCTAGCCATGGATGGCCTTATATCCGACGTCGAGCCAGCCCCACCCCTATCTTGCCCCGCTCGGCGCGTCAGTATCCAATGCGGTGACAGATGGCATCGGTGTAGATGCCTTTATAACGCGCCGGCACGGCGAAGAGCCGGACTATGCTCGCCGTCGTCACCAGACAAGCGGCATGCCCCCTGCCCACCCGCGCCATAGCGCACCGATTCAGGTGACTAACTCCAAATCGTCGCGTTCCGACAGAGGTTTCGCAATCTGCGCCATTCGGCGCTCGTTGATCCTCTCTAAAAAGGTCAGCTCACGAAGCTTGCCCATATGCTTTTGAACGAACCTTAAAGCTGCTCCGCTGCTTCCATAGACGTAGTCCGTGGCATTGTTTACGACGTGTTGGTTTACGCTTGTTATGAAGTCAAACGGCGGGCGGTCAAGCAATTGACGCCTAAACGCCTCCGTCTTTGCCGCGATGAAAACCCGGTTCGGTCCTATTGGCAGGATCATATGTGCCTTCGGGCCATTCATGCCGACGGACGAAATCAACGGGCGGTCCGAGGTGAGAAACTGTCGGTCACCATAGATGTTGGTCACCGTCCACTGCATTTCCCCCACGGCCCTTATAGCCACCTCTGTTTGAATCATGCCGCTAAGTGCCACCATGGCAGCCTGCTCGTAGAAGGTGGAGCCCAATAGCTTCTGATAATCCTCCCTTGTCTGAGGATTGCCCTTCATTCCGGACCGCTTGAAAGCGGCTTCCAGACTTGGGAGATCGGAGAACCAGTCATACTTCACGTAGTGCTTCAGCCGTTTGATATCGGCTGGCATGCGCATCATCAGTGAAAGCAGGAACTTGACCCATGCGATTGCCTCCTTGGGAGTTGCGTCGACGTCAAATTTGCCTCTCATCAATCGCCGCATGGCAGCCGCTGCTTCCGTGTCAACCGGGCGGGTGAACGCGGTTTCAAAGAGGTTCGCGACCTTTTCCGGCAGTCCCTCTGCTGCATAGAGGCGATCGATGTAGCCGACGGCACTAGGATGACGGCGCAAAGGCTTTATCCGGTCGTCCCTCGGATTCGGCCTGCTGAACTGAACAATACGGCCATCAGCGCCCGCCCATTCCTTGAGGTAAAACACCGGAAGGAAGTGGTGCTTGTTTGGCTCGTTCTGCTTGAACTGTGTGATCATGGCTACTGTCGCAGGGCTTGCAAATCTGCCAGCGGTATACCGCGCTCCATCGCAACCTTGATACGGCCGCTAATCACCGCCGCCTGTCCATACACGCCGATCGCCGCTGGATACTTCGCATTTTCGTTGGCGGTGGCGAAATACCGGGCTCCTTTCGCTTTAAAACCGTCAGCAAGACGCCATCAAGCCAAGCCGTAGTGATCAGGTAATCGAAGGTCGTGCGGGAGCGTCCGCCAGTCCTGCTGCACCCTGAACCCAAGATGTTCTTTCATTTCCGCATTTTTCTCAGCAATGTCTGTTATTTCAACTTCATTTTGAGCAGTCAGCGAGTGTGTTAACTGGTGTTAACTAAGTGCAAATCGGGCGAGAGAATTGCAGATTGGAGCTATTTTCGTTCTCATAGCAATGCGAGAATGCCTGAGATAGATTCCCTCGTCCGCAGAGCCTCAGTACATGAAGATAGAGTTTTTGAGTCCGAAAGGCCCTCAGCCGACAGAGCAGTTTGGTCTCAGTGAGCTTCGCCTAAAACTTCCCGCAGCGTGGAAAGGCTACGCGAACCTTTACATACGAAATGAAAGGCGTCGGGGACAGGACCGAGAGGTTGATGCCGTTCTGATCACACCTGATCGACTCATCCTCGTCGATCTCAAGCACGGGCGCGGAAAATTCGAGAGCCGTTCTGGAATTTGGTACGTCGATGACGAGGCAATCGGACAATCTGCTGCGGTTAAGATCAGAGAAAACGCCAAGGTACTCGCAGAGATAATTCGAAAGAATGTTGCACAGATTCCTGGCGCGCCTCCGGTTGAAAGCGTTGTGGTCTTCACCAATCCCGGCGCCAGCTTTTCGGGCTTGGAGCCATTTGAAAAAGACCGCTGCTTCTCTATCGGGGACTTCGTGAGGATCGGCAACGAGACGATCTTCAAACAGTATTTTACTATGAAGTCCAATTTCAGTGAGTCCGACCCCTTAAATGCCGGCGCATACTACTCCGCGCTCCAAAAATTCTTTACCAACGATCGCCACGTTGGCGCTCGGAAAGCCAAGTATCACGGCTTCGTTCCAACGGGAACGGCTGAGTTTGAGCATCCTCTATTCAAAGAATTTTCCGCGATTGACGACGCAAATCCCAATTACACGGGCTTGCTCAGGATATGGGATTTCGCGAGCGATGCTGAGACATTCGCGCTGGAAGATGAACGGCGTCCAGTTGCCGAGCGTGAGCGTACAGCCCTTGGCCACATTCGTGCGAATGACCCGGGCTACTTCGACAATTTCGTACTGCGATCGCTTCGACATGATCGCGAGTATGGTTTGAACTTCTCGGAGATCTTTGAACGACACTCGGATTTGGTTCGCCTGACACGCTACATCGGATCAATCGCTGATCTCACCACAGAGCGGCGGATCGAGTTTGCAAGGCTGTTCCTCGATAGGGTTGCAGCCCTTCATCGAATGAAACTTGCTCATCGCGATCTCGATCGGCACTCCATTTGGATCAACGAGAGGCGTAGTAGCGTCGTTCTCTCGGGATTTGGCGCCGCACATTTTCCCGAGGTTGACAGCATTGGAGAAAAGCGCAGCAAGCTGCTTGCTGGCGGTTATCGGGTTCCTGAAGACGTGGGCGCAGGAGAGAGAGGCACCCCCTTCCAACAGGACGTTTTCCTAGCCGCTGCTGCAGTGTTCACCATTCTAACCGGCGAAAAACTGCCTCTTTTGGACGAGATTCCTTATTGGCAGCCGGAGTCGCTAAGCAACCCCGATATCAAGATGTTCCAGCCTTGGTTTGAGCGGTCCATGTCCTGGGAGGCTCAAAACCGGTTTCGCGATGGAGTTGAAGCGTCGAACCAGTTCGTTGATGCCCTTATGCGCAGCGAAGGTTTTAACGTCGAGAGACAGTTGGTGAAGTTTCGGCGAGACATTGACCCCATCGTTGATTACGGAGCGGACGCTGAGATCTGGTTCAAGAGGAAGCCTTACCGTGTGTTCAAAGCGGGCGGTTTGCTAATCAAGAGTTGGCCGGCTCAATATGTCGGAGACCACAAGTCTGCGGCCATCGGACTGCTTGCGTTCTTCGCCCGTGCGGCACGCGTCGAAAGCCTAGCTGCGGGATGGACACCGAGATTGAGGCTTGCGTGTCTGAGCATGGACGGCGTTCTTGTAGTCCAGGATTGGGCAGATGGCAGGAGCCTTCAGGAGACCGACGTCGCCATTTGGTCGGAAGAGCAGATCAGATCTTTCCTCATCTCGCTACTTGTCGCCCTGGAGGAGATGCATGCATCCGGGCTTGCGCATGGCGACCTGAAGCCAAGCAATGTCGTTGTTTCGGAAAGTGATGATGCGGCATTCCGTGCGACGATCGTGGATCTCCTCGATTACACGCGCGCGAAGGATGGGGTCAAACTCAGCGCCGCCTATTGTCCGCCTCACGACAACGGCGACCTCATTGTCCGCGACCGATACGCGGTAGGAAAAATTGTAAAAGACTCGCTACTGGCGTGGACAGGTTCACGTCCAGATGACGGGCCGCTCTACGCTCGGGTTGCGGAGGCATGGAAGGTCTGCGACGACGAAAGCGATTATTGGACCTCGATAAGGCCGCTACTGGCGGCTCTACAAGAAACCTCAAAAGCTCTCTCAGAGGAGCCAATTTTCCTGTCAGCCGAGTTCCGCCAGGCAAGCTTTGAAGGCACTCTCCTGCCCGAGAATGAGCAATTCCGCGTCGTCTGGCGAAAGGACCGTTCGCAAATTGAGATCTTCGGGTTCGACCAGAAACTGACGATCGTCGTCGATCCGTCTGACCAAAAGCCGACGAAGGCAAGTGTGTTTTCGGTCGACTCCAGAGAATCGGATTGGGCGGCACAAAATCACATTCTGACCTTTGTTGGCGAGGTCCGAGTCGGCAAGTCCGCCGTTACACGCTTCTCCGGCTTTGAACTCTTGATGGGCAGGCTTGCCTCGGCTTCAGAGCCCAGCTTGGAGTTCGAAGACAATCGGCTGGTCGATGATCAATCGAAGGCTGTTGTGTCGGCAACCCATATGCCCCACTCCGCTCCGCGGTTCCCCGTAGTCAGATTCTGGCAAGAAACCATAACCGTAGAGGAAGAGGTTCTGCCCGAGATACGACTTACCGATTCTCCAAAGGAGACGGGTGATCCCGGAACGGTAATATTGACCTGTGCGGAACCTCCACTGCTGGACACTATCGACGCAAAGGAGGGGCAGTTTCCCACGGTGACATGGAATGGCGATCGAGTGGGAGAACTCGACAATGAGCGCAGCGGTCGAGGAAAGATAGTACTCCGCAATGCCAAATTTTACCGCCGCCTTCGGGCTGGGGACATTCTGCGTATACAGTCCCAGGAGAGTCATTCCAGTTTTCGTCGTCGGTCGAAGGCGGTGGACCGAATCCTGCATGACCAGGGCCAGATCCCGAACTTGATTTCCTATTTCGATCCCCTAGCCAAGATCGAGCCGCAGATCCTCGGAGAGGAGATTCCCGCAGGCGCCTTGGGACGTTATAAACTCAATGCACAGCAGGAAGAGGCGTTCGAACATTTGTGGCGATATGGACCTGTAGGATTGCTCCAAGGTCCGCCAGGCACCGGCAAAACATATTTTACATCAGCCTTTGTCCATTGGGCTTTGAATGAAGGGGGAATGCGCAACGTCCTCGTTCTCTCCCAGTCGCATGAGGCCGTTAACACTGTGGCAGAAAGAGTTTTGAAAACCTTTGCAATACATGGCGGAGGTGTCGATCTGCTGAGGGTGGGTCAATACGACAAGATTTCACCGAGTTTAAGAACCTATCACTCCCAAGCGGTACAGGATCGATATCGCGAGCTATTTCGAGCCGATGTCAAAGAACGCATAGCAATTGCGGGTCGGCGAATTGGCCTCAACAAAAACTACGTTCGCGAAGCCTTCGAGGTTGAAGCCACCTTCGGTGCTGTTGCTCACGGGGTACAGCAGGCGTCGAGTGATCTCGAGTCGGAGGATGCTGATGTCGAAACAGCAGCCCGCCGGCGTCTCATTACGCTCCAGCGAACGTTTGAGAAGATGCTGGTCGAAGACATAGTCCAGAGAGACGGAAGTTTCCACGAGGTGCTTGAGGAGTTGCGTGATGAGGTTTCGAAGCGCCATCACGTCTTTGATCCAGACGCTCGTGACCGGTTTCTGCGGCTGGTTTCGTTGTCCCGGGATTGGATCGCTTCCCTTGCCACTCGCGGCCGAAATCTCGAAGAGTTTCTAGCGCGAAGCCGGAATCTTGTGTGCGGCACATGCGTGGGTGTAGGCAGACACGGTTTAGGGATTGAGAAGGGTGTTTTCGATCTTGTTATCATCGACGAAGCCGCGCGCTGCACCCCAGGTGAACTCGCGGTCGGGATGCAATCTGGAAAACGTGTCCTTCTTGTCGGCGACCATCGACAACTGCCACCTCTCTTTGGCCACGACGCACTCAAGGCTCTCCATTTGCGACTGCCCGGTTTCGCGATCGAAGACCTAAAGAGAAGCGATTTTGAGCGGGCCTTTGGATCAAGCTACGGGCAGTCGGTCGCGCGAACATTGAAGACTCAGTACCGAATGGGGTCGGAGATATCGGGACTCGTCTCTGAAACCTTTTATCCTGGCCTAGAGATCGAGACTGATCGAGATGAGCCGTCGGAGATCTATAAGGAGCTTAAGCAGCCCTTCGATCGGCAGGTTGTTTGGATGGATATCGGCAGATCGGGAGATGCGGAAGCAGGAACGAGCTACACAAACCGCGCCGAGGGCGTAGCGATCCTAAATTTGCTCCGCCAAATCGGCTCGGCCCCGGGATTTCTAGACCGCGCTGCTGTTGAGCTTAACCTCAAGGGCGACGCGCTGGTTGGCGTCATTTGCACCTATGCCCAGCAGGCGGAGTTGATACAGAATATGATAACCACATCCGACCTATCTGCCGCCATGCGGCAAATGGTGAAGGTGGACACAGTCGATGCATATCAGGGGAAGGAAAACAGGATCGTCATCATCTCGCTTGTTCGCAGCAACGTCGAGAACGAGATGGGGCACGTTCGCAGCAAGAACCGAATCAACGTTGCCCTCTCTCGCGCAATGGATCGGTTGATTATCGTCGGTTCGGCCAACATGTTTGGTGCAAGCAGAAATCCACTAAAGCCGATCCTCAGAAAACTTCAAGCAACGGACCGCGTGCGCAATGCCGCCGGGGGGATCCAGAAGCGTCATGAACAACGTCGAAACTAATAAGCTTGGTGAGCCTAGCGATTCTGAGCTCAAAAGCATGGAAATCGACGAGCTCTCGTTTCTTGTGCGCGCTCAGAAATTTCGCATCGCCGGGACCGCGATGCGGCGGACATCGATTCCCCTCGCGACGGAATATGCTGTCCGGTTGATTCACCTAATTCCGGAGATCTCTGCTGAGGAGGTAGGCGCCTATTTCGGCTTTGAACATGCCGAAACGAGCGTTCTGTTGCAAGACGTCCTCGATACCGGCTTGGTGGCAGAAAGCCAAGGTCGCTTGACGCTCTCGGCGCGAGGGCACCAGGCCGTCTCTCCTACATCTGACGATATCGAATTGTTTTCATCCGAGGAGTTCACCGCATACCAGGCGTTTGACCTGATCGCGCTGGCCCCGGTCGACGATGCAACCATCCAATCCGGAATTGCGCGATTGATCCCTGAAATTTCTGTCACTGATAGAGTGGCAGCAGCGAAGGCTACATCGCGGATTCCGGAAGCTTTCGAGATGCATTTCTTGGAGTG
>NZ_RZTF01000450.1:2338-4868 GCF_004023175.1 Mesorhizobium sp. M7A.F.Ca.MR.362.00.0.0 | reverse complement strand
GCGGAAGTTGTTGGGGTCGTATTCATCGGGGCCATAGGCCGACACACACATCTGCAGGGTGCAGATGATTTCCGGTAGCTCGTAGCGGAAGCAGTGCTTGAACGCGCTCAACTCGTAGGGCGCATTGTGGGCGATCCAGTAGGCATCGCCGGCCTTGGCGTCGAGCACGGCCTTGGCTGCGTCCCACGGGATGCGGTTCGCGACGTCGGCGTGCGCCAGGTTTAGATAGTAGGCCGTGTCGGACTTCTCGGGATAGATCGAGAAGCCGGTCATGACCGTCCGGTTCATGTCGAACACCAGCTTCTTGGCCGGCGATTTCCTCCGGCTGACCGGGTCGACCTTCATGAACTGGTTCAGGCCGTCGTGGCGCAGATCATCCTGCGTTTCGCAGTCCAGGCCGATGAAGGGATCAGCCTTCACCTGGCTGACGATATGGGGGATCAACTGGTCGACGTTGCGAGCGTCGACCAGCACGGTCTTGATCGTCATTGCATGAATTCCTTCAGGGCTAGGTCGGCCTTGTTGAAGTCGGGCTGACCGATGGTGGTGTGCTCGACGACGAGGTCTTCCGGCACGTCCAGGAACCCGACGATTTCCCAGTAGATCTTGAGCTGGTCGGGGTTCTCTTCGAGCCAGCTGACCATCTTCGGCTGGAGCTTGATCTGTTTCTGCCAGCCATCCTGGCCGGCGAAGATCATCTCGGTGGCGCGCTGGAGGCGCCGGGGGCCGTTCTCTTCCCACAGGCTCTCGCCGAAGCGAGGCACGCCGGGGATCTTGTCCGAGCTGTCGCCGACCCAGGTCTTGTAGAGGCGGGTGTCCTTGGGAAGGACGCCCTTTAGCGGGTTGGCACCGCAGACGACGTTCTTGGGGGACTCGCCGACGAGCTGCCACATGTCCTTGTCGTTCGAGTAGATCGCCACGAGGGCGCCCTTGGCGGCGTAGCGGCGGGCAAGCAGCGCGATCACGTCGTCGGCTTCGTAGCCGGGGACCTTGATCTGGACCGCCTTCGAATGCTCCAGAGTTTTTTGAGTGAGGTGGAAGCCGTTGTAGATGCCGGTGTCCGGTGCCTTACGGCCGACCTTGTATCCCGGAAAAATGTCGCGGCGCTTCTGGCTTCCCTTGGGTCCGTCCCAAACACAGATGACTGGATCGGGACAGGAGAAAACGTCCTGCATAAAGTTTCGGGGCGCGAGCCCCGAAACGTCTGTCTCCAATTCGACACGCAGGTACGAGTTCATATCGTACACGCGGATCATCAGTCGGCCGCCGCCATGCCGAGGGCTTCCTCGTACAGGTCCAGGATCGTGTCCTGTTCCGCGCGCTCGGCCGCGTCGAGCTTGCGACGGGCGATGATCTTGCGCATGGCCTTGGTGTCGAAGCCTGTGCCCTTTGCCTCGGCGAAGATCTCCTTGATATCGTCGGAGATCGTGGTCTTCTCCTCTTCGAGGCGTTCGATGCGTTCGATGAAGGCGCGCAGTTGTCCTGCAGCCACGACGCGGCTGTCTTCAGTGCTGTCCATTTTGTTCTCCGGGGGATGTTGGAAAGAAAAAGGGCGGGGCAATGCCCCGCCCAGAAGGCTTCAGGAGTTACGCGACGACTTTGTAGTCGCGGAAGTCGAGGATGCCCCAGTTGTTGCCGTTGCCGGACTGCTCCGAGTAGCCCACGGTGACTTCGATCGTGTCACCGGCCGGGTCGGCGCCGTCCTTGGTCATCTGCTTGACCAGTCGGGCAAAGGCCTTGAAGCCGGTGGTCGAGAACGAGTGGCCCAGGACGGTGCCGGCGGTGACCGTCTCGTCCTTCAGCTTGACGTCGTCGAGCAGCTTCATCTGGATGTCGGCGGACTTGTACGGGCGGGCCCTCGGGTCCACTGCACGGGCTTCCGACAGGGCCTGGGGCCAGGTCGCGCCGTCCGTGGTCATCACGCGGTCGTAGGTCTTCCGGTAGGTCGCCGGGTTGCCGTACTTGACCGACTCGCTGTAGCCCACATCGCTCAGGTCGATCTCGACCCGGAGCTCTTCCAGAAGCGGCTTCTTGGCGCCGATCTGCAGGCCATGTTCGTTCACCTTCAGCCATTCGTCGACGACGATGGCACCGGCCATTGCGTCTTCGAGGCCCATCGGGCGACCGGCGGCGGGAGCGACAGCGCCCTGGTTCTGCGAGGTGGTGGCAACAGTGCCATTCTGCTTCGCATTGTCCTGGGGGATGTTGGCGGCGGCCTGGGTTGCCTGATTGATGGCAGGGTCGATATTGTTCATTCAGAGTTTCCTTCGTTTTGCGTTTTCGTCACCGCGTCTTGCGGTAAGTGAGAAATAAGAAAGGCCCGCCGAAATACGACGGGCCTTTTCTTCTTGTCCTATAGTATCACCAGAATTGTTGCTCTGTTTTGTCCTCCTAAATGTACCTGGTTCCGTCGAAACGTCTGATGCGCTCGCCGGTCGAATAGCGGATGGCCTTGTAGTCAAAGCCAATGTGTTGGTAGAACTCCCAGATGTCGGCCACGCGGTGGTCAGGCAGGGTGGTGTGTTGGTAG
>NZ_RZTF01000450.1:0-2328 GCF_004023175.1 Mesorhizobium sp. M7A.F.Ca.MR.362.00.0.0 | reverse complement strand
TGTTGGTAGAGCTGCCTTTCCCTCTCATCGTGTCGAGTGAACTGTCGAGCTGTGGTGACGTTCCTAGACAGCCGCCGAGCATGGAAGAATGCGTTCAAGCTGCTGACTGCGCGGTAGAAACCGTTGTCGCCCGGTTGTTGGAGCTTGAACCAGATCACGCGCTGGTAGTGGGGACCGCTCAGCGATGTCTCCAATGCGAAGATATCTCTCATGCCGCCTCCTTCATCGGCTCTTCCTCACCTTCGATGTTGTGTTCGAACAGCCTTAGCACCTGATGCGTCGGGTCGACCTTATGAGCGTCGAGCGACTTTTCGTAGATGATCCAGGTGATCCGGTTGTCCAGGCTGTCCTCATAAAGCAGGACGGTGATGCGCAGCGGCGTGCCACGCTTGCCTCTGATCGCCCGCCGGTAGGCCTGCAGGACGGTAGTGTCGAGGAAGTCGAGCGAGGCGAAGATCATGTGGTCGACCTCCTGGTCACCGCAGAACTGCCAGTTGAAGCCGACGTCGGCCACCTGTGGTGATGCGATGATGCAGTTCAGGCGCCCCTCGCGGAACGCCAGATCGATTTCACCACGCTTGGTCGCCGATATGTCGCCATTGAGGACTTCGGCCTTCATGCCGTACGCGCGGGCCATTTCCAGGATGCGGTACTGCTGGGGCTTGAGGGCCGCGTAGATGATCAGCGGCTTGCCCGTGCGCGAGTGGTCTTCGAAGTGGAGATCGAGGCGCTCCTCCTTTCCGCAGCGCGCGCCATGCATGATGTCGATCGTCTTCCCGCTCTCCGGGTCGGACAGATCAGGGAACGAATTGGGGTGCTCCATGATCTGGCGAGCGCGGATGAAGCCGACACCGGGCTGGGTGCCGTCAAGGAAGAACTTGTCCAGTTCGAGGAAGGCGTCGTCCTTGAACTTGTTGTAGATCTCGCGCTGCTTCTCGGACATCTCCACGAACTCGGGGATGATGACCTTGGCCTCCTTGCCGTAGACCGACTCGAAGGTGAAGCGGATGCCGTGCTTGCCGAGGATCGCCGACAGCTTGTCATGATTGCGCCAGGCCTTGAGCTTCCCCGTGATCGGATCCTCTATCGAGTGGAAATAGTAGAAGCCCTTGTAGGAGGGATAGTAGCGCGGCTCGATCACGCGGATCGCCGGATAGGCGCTGTCCAGGCGGCCGGAGACCAGCGTGCCGGTCATGCCCAGGAAGTGGGTCATCTTGGACTGGAACGAAGCGTAGAAGCCCTGCGTGCGCTGCGAGGCATCACCCTTGTATCCCTTGTGGATCTCGTCGACCTGACAGGCCCTGACGAAGTCCGGCAGCGACGACCAGTGCGTCGAATAGGCGTCAAAGCCCATCAGAAAGATCTTGGTGTTGCCGGGGTTGGCCAGTTCGTAGGGTAGCTTGGTGCGAGCGACAAGCATCCGCTTGTCGATCGTCATGTCCTTGCGCGCCACGCCGGCGTCGAGCAGAGCCTTGAAGCTCGCGTTCTGCGAGCCGAACAGCTTGTATTTGCTCCGCTTGTGGTCCCAATCGATCAGAGCCCCGGCCAGCTTCTTCTGAGCGGGAGAAAGGGGACGCAGCCCGGTGACGATCGTCACCTCGTCGGGCTTGAAGTCCGTGAACCGGAGGATCTCGTCGCGGTTCTTCTTGAGGAGCGAGAGGGGCATGACGAACGCCGAGCCGACACCCAGTCGCGACCAGAGATACCACTGATAGACACAGGTCGGGGGTGTCTTGCCGGTGCCTGGATCGGAGAGATCCAGGCACTTGGGGTTGCGGATGTAGAAGGCGAGCTGGGCGACCTGTTTCTCGCGGAGGGAGACGCCTTCATCCATCTGCCACCTCATGAAGTGTCGCCAGGGCTTCGCCCATCCGCGACATAGCGGTGCGGGCGGCCTGAACCGCGAAGCCGAGCGCGTCTTCGGGCGTCTGGGCGCTCTCGATGATCTGGAGGACGTGGTCGCTGATGACTACACCAGGCTGGATCCACGCCGAATAGGAGCGGACAGGGTATCCGTTCTTGCGATCAAACGGCTGGTTGCGGTCCTCGTTGATGTGGATGGTCACGCATCCCTTCTGGACCAGGTAATGCCAGCCGAGATTTTCCCAGACCTCGACCTTCCAGCCGTCGCCCATCCTGGAGGCCAGCGCCTCGGCATTGCGTTTGGCCGCCTCATACCATTCGTGGCGGCAGAACTTCCCGCCACCGCACCGCGGTGAGCAGTAGTAGGGGCCGTTGCGCACAGGGACGCGGCCCGGATCTCGTGCGGTGGTCATGGGCAGTACCCTCGGTTGGAGATGTCGACCCCCTGGTCGCGGAGGTAGTTCC
>NZ_RZTF01000449.1:0-4877 GCF_004023175.1 Mesorhizobium sp. M7A.F.Ca.MR.362.00.0.0 | reverse complement strand
CGCCAAGCTGCTCGCGCGCCTGCATGTTGCGCAGGCCCGGCGTGTTGGGCGAGGAGATGTTGACGGTGAGATAGCTGGCGTATTGCGCAAACCGGGCGACACCGCGCTCATAGTCGCCGATGCGGTCGCTGCTGTCCTTGTTGGCGCCGATGTTGACGCCGACGATGCCGGAGCGGCCCTTACGTGCGGCAAGGCGCTTTTCTGCGGCCGCGTGGCCTTCATTGTTGAACCCCAATCGGTTGATCACCGCATCGTCGGCAGTCAGCCGGAAGATACGCGGCTTCGGATTGCCGGCCTGCGGCAACGGCGTGATGGTACCGACCTCGGCGAAACCGAAGCCCAGGCCAAGCAACGCGTCCGGAACCTCGGCGTTCTTGTCATAGCCGGCCGCCATGCCGAGCGGATTGGGGAACTCGAGGCCGCAGACGCTGACCTTCAGCCGCGCGTCGAGCGTCGTCCGCGCACCGACAGGCAGGCCGCATCGCAGCGCCGCAATCGACATGCCATGCGCGGTTTCCGGATCGAAGGCGAACAGCAGCTTCTGGCCGAGCCGGTCGAGCACGCTCATTGCCCCTCCAGTGCCGGGAACTGGTGCACACCATCGGCGCCAAGCGGCAGCGGCCGGACCCACAGCACGGCCTTGAGGTCCAGCGGGCCATAAAGATGCGGAAACAGCGCGCCGCCGCGCGAGACCTCGTATCTCAGCGCAGCACCCAGGCCGGCGCCGTCGATGGCGACCAGCAGAAGGTCCGTCTGGCCGGCAAAGTGCTTTGCCGCCGTTTCCCTGACCTGTGCTACCGTTGAGAAATGGATGAAGCCATCGGCGACATCGATCGGCGCGCCGGTGAAGCGGCCATGCGTTTCGGCCTCGCGCCAAGGCGCTTGCGGGGTTATCTTGTAGACAATCTGAGACATGGTTGCGCTATAGAGCAGTTCCAGGAAAAGTGTGAAACGGTTTTCCCGGGAAAAGCGCATAGCGCTTTCCCTTGGGAATTGCGTCAAAAAGATTCCGAACCAGCCATTCGGGAAAGGCCACGCCAAGGGTCTTCCCCATTTCCGGCGCAAACATGCGATATCTGAGGCCTTGGCCATGGAGGACAACATGCGTCTGCAGCACATCTTGATCCCCGCCGCGCTCGTTTCGCTGGTCGCGGCTTCAGCTTATTCGGAAGAGACCGACCGCTACCGCCTGGAAAAGTCCGATAGCGGCTTTGTCCGTATCGATACGCAGACCGGCGCCATGTCGATCTGCGAGGAACGTTCGGGCCAGCTCGTCTGCAAGATGGCGGCCGACGAACGCGCTGCTTTCCAGGACGAGGTCGACCGCCTGCAAACCTCGATGAAGGCGATGGACGAGCGCGTCACCAAGCTCGAGAATTCGCTCTCCGCCCGCCTCGAATCGAAACTGCCGAGCGAGGAGGATTTCAACAAGACCATGAGCTACATGGAGCGCTTCCTGCGCGGCTTCATGGGCATCGTCAAGGATATGGACAAGGACGACGGCGCTCAGAAGACCTGAGCGCTTCAACCAGGGGAGGCGGCGCGCTGGCTTTGCCGCTTGAAAACAGCGCGCAGCCCCTCATAATCGTCCAATTGAACCCGAAAAGCCAAAAATCATCGGGGATTTGGGGAGGGACATTTGCCGGCAGGCTATTCTTTCGTCATCGCCGACGATCACCCGCTGTTTCGCGGTGCGCTGCGCGAAGCGCTCGCCGGCATCGGCAACGTCGCCGCCATCCATGAAGCCGGCGATTTCGAGAGCGCCAAGGCGCTGGTCGTGGCCAACGAGGACGTCGATCTGGTGCTGCTCGACCTGTCGATGCCGGGCGCCAGCGGCCTGTCCGGCCTGGTCTCGCTGCGTGGCATCCATCCGGCGGTGCCGCTGGTCGTGGTGTCGGCGCATGACGATCCGGCGACCATCAGGCGGGCGCTCGATCTCGGCGCTTCCGGCTTCATCTCCAAGTCGGCCAGCATGGAGGAGATCCGCAGCGCCGTGCAATCGGTGCTTGCCGGCGACATCGCAGCACCAGCCGGCGTCGATCTCGGCATCGAGCGCGATCCCGAAATATCGGACCTTATCAAGCGGCTGCAGGCTCTGACGCCGCAGCAGACACGGGTGCTGGGCATGCTGGCCGAGGGCCTGCTCAACAAGCAGATCGCCTATGAACTCGGTGTATCGGAGGCTACCATCAAGGCGCATGTCTCCGCCATCCTGCAGAAGCTCGGCGTCGACAGCCGCACGCAGGCGGTGATCCTGCTGTCCAAGATCGGCAGCGACCCGCTGCAGCCGGCGGGTTGATCGCCAGGGCGCCAGTTCAATCAGAATAATGTTCAATCAGAGCACTGAACCTCCGTCCGCCGCACCGGCCGGCCGTTGAAGCTTGCGAAACTGATGGCGGCCATGATCCAGACGCCGATCCCGCCATAGAGCATGACCCAGCCAAAGCCGTTGCGCAACGCATCCTGGGCGACGGTCCCGGCGAGCCCGGAGATGGGGTTTCCAGCAGCGATCGCTTCGGCGAGAAGACGCAATTGGGCAGCGTCGAGGTCGGGCAGCGCATGCCCCAGATGCGCCAGCACACCGCTGGCCAGGATGAAGCCCATCACCGCGATGTTCAGCGCCAATGAAACCATGCGCGCGCTCATGTCGATGCCGGAGGCCATGCCGGCGCGATCGCTCGAAACGGAACCCGTCGTCGTGTTGGTGACAGGTGTGTTGGTTATTCCCAGACCCATCCCCGCGATCAGGCAGCCGGGCAGCATCGTCAGCCAGTCCGGTTGCGCGGCGGCGCTGCCGAATTTCATCAGGATGAACCCGACGCCGATGATGACGAGGCCTGCCGGAATGATGATGCCGGGCCGATAACGCAGCGAAAAGCGCTCTGCCAACGGCGGCAGCACAAGCGTCGGCAGCGTGTAGGCAAGCAGGGCAAGGCCGGTGGAGACGGTGTCATAGCCGAGCCCGGCGTGGAACCAGATCGGCAGGTAGATCATGAAAGGCCAATAGCTGAGGTTCATCGCGGCAGAGCCGACGATGGCGCCCGAAAAGGGCCGGATCCGGAAGACCGAGAAATCGAACATCGGCCGCTGGCTGACCTTCTCGGCAATGAGGAAGGCGATGAAGCTCACTATCGAGATACCGAGGATCGCCAGCGCGGCAGGGCTGGAGAAACCCAGATCCGGCCCCTGGATGATGTAGAAAACGAGGCAGAAAACCGACGGCGACAGCGTCAGGATGCCTGCTACGTCGAGCTTGCCCGCCTGTGGATCCTTCGATTCGTGGACGCCCATCAGAGCGAGGGCGAACGCCAGCGCCGCAACCGGCACGTGGACAAGAAACACCCATTGCCAGCTCGAGACCGCGACGATGCCGCCGCCGATGATGGGGCCGAAGCCGAGGCCGGTGCCGAAGATGACGCCCCACCAGCCCCATGCGACGGCGCGTTCGCGCCCTTCCCGGAATTCATGCGACAGCACGGCAAGCTGGCAGATCAGCATCGCACCGCCGCTCAGGCCCTGCAGAAACCGGGCGACGATGAGCGTGGAGACGCTTTCGGCGACGCCGCAGATCAGTGATGTCAGGCCGAAGGCGGCGATGGCGACCAGAAAGACACGCTTGCGCCCGTAACGATCGGCGATCGTGCCGACCGCCATCAGCACCGTCGTGACCGCGATCGTATAGGCGTTCATCACCCATTGCAGTTGCTTGAAGTCGGCGTGCAGCACCTGCTCCAGTGTCGGCAGGATCGCGGGAACGCTTGAAATCTCCAGGCCGAACATCAGGCACGCCAGGCAGGCGGCAAACAGAACAACGATGCCTCGGCGGGTCACTACAGTGGGCATGGTTCAACCTTTCGAACGTATTGTCGGCAATCGGCGAATCCATCGCAGCTCGCCCGGTGCGCGTATGCCCCAGGGTAGGCGAGGCTTGATCATATTAGAATTGCATGGTTGGCTATTTCAGAGACAACAAGTGCGGATAGCTGACATGACGCTGGACGTAGACGCTGTGAAAACATTCGTCGCCATCGCCGATCTTCAGAGCTTTACGCGTGCGGCCGAGGCTCTTGGCAGCACGCAAGGGGCAATCAGCGTGAAGCTGAAGCGGCTGGAAGAGCGCGTCGGCCAGAAATTGATCGAGCGCACGCCCCGGCTGGTGCGCTTGTCGGCGCAGGGCGCGGTGTTTCTCCAGCCCGCACGCGACTTCCTCGCGGCACACGATCGCGCCATTGCCAGCCTGTCTTCGGTGCGCCGCCGCTTCACACTGGGCATCGCCACCCATGTCGGAGGCGCGGAAGTCCCGACATTGCTGGCGCGGCTCAATGCGCATGACCCGGCGCTCACCATCGAAGTGCGGCTCGATGATTCGCGCGACCTGCTGGACGCTTTCGATCGCGGTGAGATCGACGCGGCGATCATCCGCCGGGAGGACGACCGGCGCGATGGTGAAGTGCTGGCGCCCGAACATTTCGGCTGGTACGCCGCGCCCGGCTTCGTCCACCGGGCCGACGAGCCGCTGCGCCTGGCGGCATCCTCGCCATCCTGCGGTATTCGTAACATCACCACCCGCGCGCTCGACGCTGTCGGAATACCGTGGACGGAGGTGTTCCTCGGCTGCGGCTCCTTCGCCGTTGCCGAGGCCGTCTCGGCCGGCCTCGCAGCCTCGGTATTTTCCTGCCGGCTTGCCCCATCCGGGACCATCGAGGTCAGCCGGAAATTCGGGCTGCCGGCGCTGCCGCCTTCCGAGATCGTGCTGCTTTCGACGCTGACGGACGCCAAGTCCCGCGAGGCGCTGAGGACGCTTGCAATGGCCTTTCGCGAGCATCGTCCGCCTGTGGCGGGCAATGCCGGACGGCCCCGGTTCCGCAGTTCCCAGA
>NZ_RZTF01000448.1:3127-4902 GCF_004023175.1 Mesorhizobium sp. M7A.F.Ca.MR.362.00.0.0 | reverse complement strand
GCATCGAAGGTCGCTAGGACAAGGCCAAATCTCTGGCCCTCATATTTCTTGGCAGGAAGCGCTACCGTGTAGCCGAGGACCTGTCCATCGATCGCGAAATCAATATTGAAATTCCAGTCCTCGTGCCCGAACCCGTGTTCATGAACGAAGCTGCCGACCCCCTTCTGGCTCAATCTGCCGCGTGACGGGCGAACCCAGCCTTCTGAATTGGGTGCGATCCTGTGTAGCTTGTATTCCAAATTATCCCTCCAAAATGGTAGTTGCTGCGATTAGCCTAAGATGAACCATCTCAGTGCCCTCAGCCTCCGCATTGGCGCAGGGTCGTCGCGGAGTCGGTGCATATGGGCAGCTTAGAACCGCCTCGCATTCTGCAATCTCCGCTTAACCGAGAAACCACCCGTTGTAAGCCTGCCATCTCAAAAATGGTGAGCTTCTGAACGCGTAAACGTTGAGTCCAGAACCACATCGCATTCTGTTATAGACTTGAAATAATTACATTATTTGAAGAGTAAGATTGACTTGGCAAGCAGGGTATAGTATCTGACGTTCCATGAGTTCAGTTGCCGCCTTCAGATCAAATCTGTCGCTTGGCAGTTAACTGTAAGAAGGCAGTCGTTTCGACCAGGATTGGCATCTAATTTGAGAATATTGAAGATCGGATTCTCGAATTAGATGCAATCGTATTTGCTGAAAGGCCGTGAATCCATTGAATCCCATGATCCGTCTTCGAGAAGTACTAGGCCGATAAGGTGTTGACGTTGATTCTCAAATTAAATGCCAATGGCCGGGCTCGATCATTAAATTAAGTGCACATTCTCAAATTAGGTGTATAGCTAACATACTGAAATCGTTGACAAGCCACTCTCATCATTAACTGCAAAGCGACAGTGCTGCGGCCCGCGCTTAGTGCTCTCTCCCGCATCGGTTCAGAGTGTACCCGTTTTCAATGAGAGAGGCGGGCGCGAAAGCCAGAACTCCTGACAAATAATAGCCGCGAACATCGTTTTGTTGAGGCCGACTCTTTGCAGTCCGTCCCTCACATCATTATAACGCTTGAACACATCGCGTCGGCCGGCGCGTTAAATACCGGCGATATGGGGGGGTGATTAATGGCTGGTGAAGAAGCTGCACCATGTCGTCATCGGGGGGCGCCACCGGAGGAGGTGGTTAATCGCGTTGCCGAAATCGTCAGCGGCATCGCCGATGACCCGCAATACCTTTATCAGCGAGGACTTTCGGCGGACGAGTTTAGATTGGCCCTTCCTGCCGCGATCGAGAAGCTTCGCGGCAGCACGGCCGCCAGCAATGCCGATCGGCGTGACTTTCTGGGTATGATTTTCGATCATATGTTGGCTGTGGGCGCGATAGCCAGTGTGGTTCGCCCAGTCTACGGGAAGGATACGATTTACCAACTGGCCGTGCCTGAAATTGGTAACGTAGCCATCATACAGAAGGGGTGTCCCGATGGCGCTCACAGCAGCGTTGCATGGTCTGTTCCCTCATGGGCTGTCGAGACCTACCTTTGGTGGTTGTGCCCGAGTCTGGCCTCGGAACCCGGAGAACATGTTTTCAAAGGGGTCAACCGACTCCGCCGTCGCTTTTTCTCGGATGCACCAGATACGCTTGATGGCATCATCTTCCACAATGACCTCTGCGGGTCAGACCTTCGACCGTGCCCCAAAGATGGGCCGGGCGGTGGAGATTGGCGGAAACCGCATTCCTCCTCCGTGTATCTGGATCATGCCGGAGCGGGGCCAAGGACCTGCCTTCAACTG
>NZ_RZTF01000448.1:0-3117 GCF_004023175.1 Mesorhizobium sp. M7A.F.Ca.MR.362.00.0.0 | reverse complement strand
GTTCAATGTCGATGCAGGCAATGCAAGTGTTTTGACCGGGTACATCGGGTTTCACCAAGGCGTCCGCGGCATCAGGACCACAGTCGCCTCCCGGTTTGGTCCGGGACGGTTGACGACCTTCAGGAGCTCAAAATGATGAACCCTGTGTTAGACCAGGAACGAGTCCAACACCTTGTCGCGCGCCAGAGCTCGTCGAAACGACGCGCGCTGCTGGCCGCGTGGTCGCGGCCAGATCGCGAACTGCCGCTGGTGGACCTAGAGGTGACGTGGGTGCGGCTCTCCACTCTGAACCACCGGACTAAGGCTGAGCAGATGCGAGAGATTGAGACGAAGGGGCGCCCAGACCTGTTTTCGGCGGACCCGATGGGGTCGGAAGCACAAGCGGCGCAGCTTCGTATCCTGAAATCTCAGCCGGGCTTCGATGATCTCAAGGCTGATCTGAGAGAACGTGGTCAGCAGGAGCCGGCCGTAGCTACTGCGGAGGGCGTTCTTGTAAACGGCAACCGTAGGTCCGCTGCGCTTCGTAGCCTCTATTTAGACGATCAGCATGCGCCTTCTCGATATGTCCGCTGCCTCGTCCTTCCGGCCGATGCGACCATGGATGAACTCGTCGATCTCGAGACTGAGCTGCAGATCGCACGTGACTTCCGCGAAGACTATTCGTGGGTCAATGAAGCGCTCTTGATCGAGGAACTGTTCAACCGCGAAGCCCAGAACTGGGATCGAGTCGCGGCGAGGATGCACAAGGATGTACCCAAGGTTCGGGCGCAGTATGAAAAGCTGCAGCAGCTGCATCAGCTGGTGGCACTGTCAGACGGCACTCGCCACCACGCCGACTTTGATGAGAACGAGTCGGCTTTTGAGGAACTCACTAGGCACATCCGAACTAAGCCTAAGGCTGAGGCCAATTCCGTTCGGGGCGCCTACTTCCTTGGCACGCTGACCGGGGTCAACTACCGCGATCTTCGCCACCTTCAGCGGCCGGATGCCGCCGCACTAGTCAGGCAGGAATTGGAATCGGATCCGACAATCGCACCGCTGCTTTGTGCCATCAGGCATAATGTGCCCAACAATGGCGGCGATGTTCTCGATGACGCCCTCGGTGATGCAGCACAGGAAGAGGACCTTTCCGATATCCTCGCCTTCTTCGCGCGCAAGCGCAGCGAAGAGATAGTGACTCTCGCAGATGGCAAGAACGCTGTCGTATCCGATCTAATTGCTTCCGTAGGGGCTGCCGTCGCCGTCGCGGCACAGGAAGCCGATGAGGATTCTAAGGACGCAAAGGCGCTCGTGGCTCCATTGAGCCGTCTTGCCGCCGCCAAGGAGCAGGTTGGCCGCGCAGCTGCTGCGCTTGAACGGGCGCGTAGCTTTGACGGATGGAATGAAGCCGACTTCCAAACCAAGGTGGCCGCGCTCAAGGCCGAAGTGAGCAAGCTCGAGGCACGCGGATGATCCGTGCCGAGCTCTATCGGCAGGACCGTCCGACGGTCGTCGTCGATCGCTTGGACGATACGAATCCTGGTGCCTGGGCCCGGCTGCAGGAAGCCTTTGCACGCGGCATCCTCACTGGATCGGCACGGCAGTCAGTGGTGCACCCGGATGTGTTCATGGCGGAACTCGATGTCCTGCGCGACATTCGGGCAGTGTTTGCAGAGCGGGTTGAGCTAGGACCGACCCTCACATCACAGTTGCGATTAATGGCTGATGATCGCCGTGCCCGTTCCGTGGCGATCGAAGCCGGTGAGGCAAGCGAAACCGAGCTTGAGGCCCTCGCGGCCGAGCTTGAGGCCGCCGGGTTCAAAAGGAATTTGAAGCCCTTTCAACTGAGAAATCTCGCCCGCCTCATGCGTCTGCCGCATGCTGCGGACTTTTCGGTTCCTGGAGCGGGTAAGACGACGGTGGCGCTGGCGGCATTTGCTTTGGGTCGCGCTCGAGGAAGTATCGACCGTCTTATGGTCGTTGCGCCAATCGCCGCCTTCGGAGCCTGGGATGAGGATGCAGTCGCTTGCTTCAAAAAGCCACCGCGCGTTGTAATCTTTGGGGGTCCCGAAACAATTATCCCGCAAGACACGGAGATCCTGCTCTCAAATTACAATCGCGTCGCAAGCGATTATGACATTATCAGAGCCTTCGTAGCGAATGGGGCTGCCAAGGTTGTGCTCGACGAAGCCCATCGCGTGAAGCGCGGCGCTTCGGGGGTGCATGGTCGTGCTGTGTTGGATTTAGCCTATGCGGCTCATCGCCGAGACGTGCTAACTGGTACGCCGGCCCCCCAAGGCGCGCACGATCTAGTGGCTCTGGTGAAGTTCCTATACCCGGGCCAGGATCGCCAGATTCTTCCGAGGTCTGCTTACATCGAAAGGCTGGGGCGCGATCCGAATGTTCTCGGCGAGACTCACGCAGCGATTACGCGGTACTTCGTTCGAACTCCCAAGAGCGAGCTGGAGCTGCCTCCCACAACGTTCGAGGTTATCCGCAGACAAATGGGACCCATTCAAAACGCGATCTATGATGCGCTCGTGGGTCGCTACCGCGCCACTTTTTCGCTTCCCGACCGCGGTCGGCACGAGATGCAGCGCCTTGGCCGCATAGTAATGTACCTGCTCGAGGCCGCGACAAACCCCATGCTGTTAACGGCCGGTTCGGATGAGAGTGATGATCCAGGATTCCTTCACCCGCCGCTCGAGTTGTCGAGCAGCGAGCCGCTCGTCAACCTGCTACAAAGCTACAAAAACTTTGAGACGCCGTGGAAATACCAACAAGTGCTTTCCATTGTAGCGGCAGCAGCCGAACGCGGCGAGAAGGTCCTGATCTGGTCCAACTTCGTGCGCAACCTCAAGGTGTTGGCTCGCATGCTTGCGCAATATCAGCCGGCAATAGTGCATGGAGGGGTTCCCTCCGACGACGGTGCTCCCCCTGGCGACCTAACGCGCGAGAATGAATTTCGGCGGTTCCGACATGATGCCCACTGCGTTGCGCTCCTGGCAAATCCTGCAGCCTGCGGCGAGGGCATCAGCCTCCATCACTGGTGTCACAACGCTGTGTTCCTGGATAGGACGTTCAATGCGGGCCACTTCCTGCAGAGCCAGGATCGCATTCACAGGCTTGGGCTGTCGG
>NZ_RZTF01000447.1:0-4911 GCF_004023175.1 Mesorhizobium sp. M7A.F.Ca.MR.362.00.0.0 | reverse complement strand
GTTCGGTACGGCAAGTGAAACGGAAGAAACCGATAGCGCTATCGGAAGTGCCGATGATGCAGGGCGATCAGTTGCCGCAAGCGGTGAAGGCAGCGCCCGGGTTCCAGTCCTTGAAGGCGACGGTCTGGCCTTCGACCGAGACGGTCTTGTGCTTGGTGCTGCCGTCCGGCAGCTTTTCGCTGCTGGTGCCTTTGCCGGTCAGCACATTGTACTCGCAGGCGCTTTCGGCATTCTCCTTCAAATAGTCATCATGGTTATAGGCGAAGCCGGCGACGATGAAGGCACCGTTGCGCCAGGCGATGGTCAGCGTCATGTCGGTCCGTTCGCTGCCGACCGGCATCGCTGGCAGGTAGAATTTGATCGAACCGTTGGGCAGCATCGTCAGTTCCGGCTCGGTGTCGGAGTTCTCGTAGCCCGGCCGGTCGTAGCCGTTCCATTCCCCGTGGACCTGCTCGTGCACGATCTCGACAGGCTTGAGGTAATTGTGCTCCTTGTCCCTGAGGAAGAAGTGGACGTCCATCGGCTGGCCGGGCTCGGTCTCGACCACCATGGCAAGATCGACGGCGCCATCGCCGTTGAAGTCGCCAGTCACAGCCGTGACGATTTTCCGGGTTTCGATCGGCTCCGCAAGGGCGAGGCTCGGCAACAGCAAAGATAGAAAAGCGAGCAGCAGAGATTTCATGGTGGCATATTCCCCCAGACTGACACCTTGCGGTCCTATAGCATGGCGGTGGAATATCGCGCGCCCTCTCTTCTCCCCGACGAAGTCGCGCGGATGCTTTCCTTAGCTTGTGGTGACGCAACTGACGAAAACTGACAGCGATCTGTGCCACATGCCGGGCGATGACGATGGGCGCAATGCGGGCAATACGACAGTGGGAGCAGGAACTATGGTGGCGCGAGCGGCACTGAACAAACAGGCCGGCTAATGGCGCCGGTCAAGGTCGATCCCGACAAGGTGCACGAGTTTCCGGATGCGGGCAGCTTCTACGCGTGGCTCGGCAAGCACCACGCCACGGAAACCGAAGTGTGGATCAAGGTTCACAAGGTGGGGTCGGGACTGAAGTCGATCACGCCGAAGGAAGCCATCGACGTGGTGCTGTGCTTCGGCTGGATCGACGCGGTGCGCAAGGGGCTGGACGACAAGAGTTTCCTGCAGCGCTACACGCCGCGCAGCCGGAAGAGCATCTGGAGCCTGATCAACATCGACAATGTCGCGCGGCTGGTCGAGGAGGGCCGCATGACCGAGCATGGGCTCAAACAGGTCGAGGCGGCCAAGGCGGACGGGCGCTGGGCGCGCGCCTATGGCAGCGGCAAGCAGATGAAAATCCCCGACGACCTGCAAGCAGCCATAGACGCCGAACCCGCCGCCAAGGCGATGCTCGAAAAACTCAGCGCGCAAAACCGCTTCGCGCTCGCCTTCCGTACCCACAACATGAAGACCGAGGCCGGGCGCAAGAAGAAGATCGAGACGTTCGTAGCAATGCTGAAGCGCGGCGAGACGATCCATCCGCAAGGCAGGAAGTAAGCCGCTCAGGCTCTTTCTGCGGCGAGGGGCATGCGTTGCGCATGCGGCCCGCCACCCGATTCCTGGGCAGATTGCGATCGGCACTCAGCGTCGCATGAAGTGCTTCAGTATCTGAATCGCCGAATTGTTATAAGCATCTGTTTTTGTGCGGATTTGACAGGTGTCTGTCGCGCATTTCCTCCGGCATTGCGTAGCCAAGAAAAAAGCCGCCCTCGCTTTGCGAGTGGCGGCCTTTTCCCGGGAGGAAGCCAGGAAGGAGGGGCAATCAAGCAGCCTTGGCGTGCTTGATGGTTCAAAGGCAGATACTATTGGTTCAAGTCGACCGGCGTCACTCCAAGGAGCTTCAGGGCGTTGGCGTAGGTCCTGATGCCTTGGGCCTGCTTGCGCTCGGCACAAAACTGGTTCGCCTTGTCCTGGAGCGCGGTTGCCTCGGCGATCTGGCTCGCACTGGCACCGGGTTTGGCTTTGGTCTGGATGGCTCCGTCGAGTTGAAGACCGAGCTGGCTGCAATATTCGCTCCGGGTGACCGCTGCTTCCGCCCCCGACTGTGCGACCGCCAGCATGGCGAGCGAAATGCCTGTCAGGGCACCCATCCATCCGGTCGAACGTCGTTGCATTTTCGGGACCATTTCTTCGCGTTGTGCAGCAGCCCGCTTGACCGCCGCGAGGGTGGTTATGACAGGCGATGTTTTCGCGAGTTTTTCCCGGATGTTGAATGTTGTTTCTGGAGTGTGTCTGGGTGGGGTTGTCCCTTCTCCCCCTGTGGGAGAAGGTGGCCTCGCGAAGCGAGGTCGGATGAGAGGTGTTCCAGGGAACACTAACGTCTCATTCCGCTGGAACACCCCTCATCCGTCTCGGCCCTGACGCGCCGATCCACCTTCCCCCACAAGGGGGGAAGGCAAGGGCGTTCCGCTGTATGCGGCGCTTGCGCCTCTTTCTTTGCGGCCATCCTTCGCGTAAGGCGCCGGGCAAATCCTTTCACGCAAGCATATAGCCCGGACACCGCATGATCAGACTTGAAAGCATCAGCAAGCAGAACGGCCGTCAGCTTGTCTTCATCGAAGCGTCGGCCTCCCTGCAGAAGGGCGAGAAGGTCGGCCTCGTCGGGCCGAACGGCGCCGGCAAGACGACGCTGTTTCGCATGATCACCGGGCAGGAGCAGCCCGACGAAGGCCAGGTGCAGGTCGATCGCGGCGTCACCATCGGCTATTTCAGCCAGGATGTCGGCGACATGGAAGGCCACAGCGCTGTGGCCGAAGTGATGAACGGCGCCGGGCCGGTCAGTGAAGTCGCGGCCGAAATGGCAGCGCTCGAGGCGGCCATGGCCGATCCTGACCAGGCCGACCAGATGGACGAGATCATCGAAAAATATGGCGAGGCGCAGCACCGCTTCGAGGAACTCGACGGCTATGCGCTGGATGGCCGCGCGCGGGAAGTGCTCGACGGTCTCGGCTTTTCGCAGGAGATGATGGACGGCGATGTCGGAAAGCTCTCCGGCGGCTGGAAGATGCGCGTGGCGCTGGCCCGCATCCTGCTGATGCGGCCCGACGCCATGTTGCTCGATGAGCCATCGAACCATCTCGACCTGGAGAGCCTGATCTGGCTGGAATCCTTCCTGAAAAACTATGACGGCGCGCTGCTGATGACCTCGCACGATCGCGAGTTCATGAACCGCATCGTCAACAAGGTGGTCGAGATCGACGCCGGTTCGCTGACCGCCTATTCCGGAAACTATGAATTCTACCAGCAGCAGCGGGCGATCGCCGACAAGCAGCAGCAGGCACAGTTCGAGCGCCAGCAGGCAATGCTGGCCAAGGAGATCGCCTTCATCGAGCGCTTCAAGGCGCGCGCCTCGCATGCCGCGCAGGTGCAGAGCCGGGTGAAGAAGCTGGACAAGATCGACCGCGTCGAGCCGCCGAAGCGCCGCCAGACGGTTTCGTTCGATTTCCTGCCGGCGCCGCGCTGCGGCGAGGATGTCGTGACGCTGAAGAACGTCCACAAGGGCTATGGCAGCCGCACCATCTATGAGGGGCTCGACTTCCAGGTCCGCCGCCGCGAGCGCTGGTGCATCATGGGCGTCAACGGCGCCGGCAAGTCGACGCTCTTGAAGCTGGTCGCCGGCGCTTCCGAGCCCGACACCGGCACGGTCGCGCGCGGGCCAAGCGTCAAAATGGGATATTTCGCCCAGCACGCCATGGAGGTGCTGGAAGGCGAGCGCACCGTGTTCCAGACACTGGAGGACGCGTTTCCGCAGGCCGGTCAGGCGCCGCTGCGGGCGCTCGCTGGCTGCTTCGGTTTTTCGGGCGACGAGATCGAGAAGAAATGCCGTGTGCTGTCAGGCGGCGAGAAGGCGCGGCTGGTGATGGCGCTGATGCTGTTCGACCCGCCCAACCTTCTGGTGCTGGACGAGCCGACCAACCATCTCGACATCGCCACCAAGGAGATGCTGATCACGGCGCTTTCGCAGTACGAGGGCACCATGCTGTTCGTCTCGCACGACCGGCATTTCCTCGCAGCGCTTTCCAACCGCGTGCTGGAACTGACGCCCGAAGGCATCCACACCTATGGCGGCGGCTATACGGAATATGTCGAGCGGACCGGCCAGGAAGCGCCGGGGCTCAGGAGCTAGGTAAATGATAAGGGCGGCGTCGGCTCGAAGCCGGCACCGCCCTTTGAATATGGTCCGGCTGGAATGACGGCCTTACTCGAACGAGATGGCCATGCCGCTGAGGTCGGCGTTGACCTGCAGGCCGACTTGCTTGCCCGTGAGTTCGAGTTGGGCGCCCTTGTCATTGGTCATGATGATCACCTGGGCTCCCTTGCCGATCGTGCCGCCGCCGCCGGCTGCTCCGTAGACCCCGGTCACGTCGCGGGCGCGGCGGATATGGCGAACCGTGCCGCGGAAATATGTCTTGGACACGCCGAAAGCCAGGCCTCCGGACACGGCGCCGATTGAGATCGGGTAGCTCTTGCCATGGAAGGTGAAGGTGCCCTTGCCGCCGGAGCCGCCGACGAAAAACGCCGCCTTGTAGACGGCGAAGCGGATCGTGCCGCTATCGGCATGCGCGGCGCTGGCAAAGCCGATGCTCGCGGTGGCGATGGCGGCAACCGCGATGGAACGAAATCCGGATGAAATCTTCATGGTGAGAACTCCTCAATGTCGCCGCTTTGCCGGCCGGGATGTCGGCGTGGGATCAAAGTTACAACTGAACAGTCTCGCCCGTGATTTGGTTCCAGGCCCCGTGATTTGGTTCCAGGCCCCGTGATTTGGTTCCAGGTATGGGTTCGAATCCGGCTGCGGGAAGGCCCGGGGAGGGGCGAGGGGTTGCGGAGGGTGGAGAAGGTGCCTTACCGCAGCTATCGCCTTGTGGGATGAAGAGGTC
>NZ_RZTF01000446.1:0-4913 GCF_004023175.1 Mesorhizobium sp. M7A.F.Ca.MR.362.00.0.0 | reverse complement strand
GGTAGCTCACCGCCAATATATGCAGCAGCCTCGGCAGCGACAGGAACGTCTTGTCGAAGCCGGTCAGCACCGGAGGCAGGCCAAACCAGGAGATATGCCCCCAAAGCGGGCTGTGCACCCAGACCAGTGCCACAGCGGTGTAGGCCAAGGCCGCGCCAACCAGCCAGCGATTGACCGGGATGGTACCGCCGCGACGCACATGCAATGCACCTGCCAGGCCGATGTTGAAAAGGAACTGCCACGACAGCGGGTTAAGAAACCAGAAGCCGGGCTCGGGATAGTTGGGCGGAGCAATTTGATAAACCCCCGCGACCAGCCACAGGGCGCCGGAGGCGACCAGTGCCAAGACCGGCCGATAGCTGACAATGAGCAGGAACACCGGCGTCAGCAAGAGCAGCACCGCATAGACGGGCAGTATGTTGTTGTAGCCGAGTTGGTGGCCGAGCGTCACGATGCCGATCAGCACCTGCGGCGTATTCTTGATCAACGGCTCGATGTTGATCATCGTCAGAAGCTCCGGCCGTCTGGCAAACACCGCCGCGGCGCAGAAGATGGCCATCACCACCATGGTGGTGACGATGTGGGTGGCATAAAGCACACCGGCGCGGCGCAAAATCTTCAGGATTGCCAGCAACCGGTTTCCAGGTTGGAATTTCCTGCCATAGGCGAGCGCGACCGAAATGCCGGAGATCAGCACGAAGACTTCAGCCGCATCGGAAAAGCCGAAATTCTTGTAGGTCAGATACTCGAAGGCGGTACCTGGCACATGGTCGACATAGATGGTCAGCAAAGCGAGAGCACGGAGCACGTCTATGCGCGTGTCGCGCTCAGTGCGATCCGGGACACGCGCATCGCGCTCCGACACGCGCGACTCGCGGTCTGGGACACGCGCATCGCGGTCCGGGGAAATCTGGGTGGTCATCGACAAAAAGGCCTCAAAGCTGGTTGTTCATGCCGGGCAATGCGACCCCCGGCGCACCGCTTCGATTCCTCCCGAAGGAATGTTATCGGCGGAGAAACGGACTGTAATGCGCCCGGTTCAATCAACTTTCGCGGAGCTTGAAAATATTGCGTTTTGAAGCCGGCAAATTGAGCGAAACCTCATATAATCAAGAGGATGCGCGATGATCGAAGAGACCTCACAAGATGGTGCGCTGCGGCGTGATCTGGCCTTCAGCTACCGGCTTTACAGCCCGGTGGATTCAACCGGCGAATGTCTCTTCCTGCTGCATGGATCGGGTGTCGACGAGACGACATTGGTGCCGCTGGCACGAGAGATCGCACCGCGGGCCAAGCTGATCGCGGTGCGTGGCCGCATTGTCCAGGAGGATGGTTTCCGCTGGTTCGCGCGCATCACGCCGACGCGCTTCGAACAGCACAGCATCCGCACCGAGACCGATGCCTTTGCGGGCTTCGTCGCCGACGCGGCCACACGCCACCATCTCGATCTCTCACGCGCGACGTTCCTCGGCTATTCGAACGGCGCCAATCTGGTTTCGAGCCTGATGCTGCTGTATCCGGGTCTTATAGAGCGCGCCGCACTGCTGCGGCCGATGCCGGTGCTCGATCACGTGCCGGCGACGGATCTGTCAAAGGCGCGGGTGCTGATGATCGCCGGCGCCGCCGACCTCACCTATGCGCCCTTCACCCCTGCTCTGGTGACATTGCTCAGCCAGCATGGCGCCGAGATCGACGCCCGGATTGTCCCATCAGGTCACGAATTCGGCAGCGCCGACGCGGCAATCGTCAGGCAATGGCTGTCGGGATCGGCGGCGTTGGCGACGGCAGGCTGACAGGCTCGCCGGCATGACCAGCCTGCCTACCCTCGTCCCATCCGGTTCCAGGCATCCAGTCCGGCGATCTTGTAGGCTTCGGCGAGCGTCGGATAGTTGAAGGTGTTGTTGACGAAGAAGTCGACGGTGCCGCCGAGATTGATCACCGCCTGGCCGATGTGGATGAGCTCGGTGGCGCCCTCGCCGATGATGTGCGCGCCGAGCAGACGGCGCGTTTCGACCGAGAACAACAGTTTCAGGAAACCGGTGTTGACGCCCATGATGTGGCCGCGCGAGGTTTCGCGAAAACGCGCCACGCCGATCTCATAGGCCGCACCGCTCTCACGCACCTGTTCCTCGGACTGGCCGACCGTCGAGATTTCCGGCACCGCGTAGATGCCATAGGGAAAGGTCTCCGGTGGCGGCGGCAACGGCACGCCGAAGGCATGGCAGGCCGCCACTCTGCCCTGCTCCATCGAAGTCGAGGCCAGGCTCGGAAAGCCGATGACGTCGCCGGCGGCGTAGATGTTGGGCACGCTGGTCTGGAACGTATGCGGGTCGACCTTGATACGCCTTGATACGCCCTCTGGAGTCGGCATCGATGCCGACGACATCCAGGCCCAGGTTGCCGACATTGCCGGTGCGGCCGGCGGCGTAGAGCACGACCTCTGAACGAATGGTGCGGCCATCGGCCAGTTCCACTTCGGCGGCGTCCGGCTTGGAGCGGATTTCCTTCACCGCGCTGCCCAGCCGGATGGTCATGCCGCGATCGCGCATCTGGTGGATGAAATCGTCGACGATCTCGCGGTCGACGAAATCTAGGATGGAGTTCCGCGGCTCGACCAAGGTTACCGGCACGTCGAGCGCGGAAAAGATCGTTGCATATTCGACCCCGATGACGCCGGCGCCGATCACCGTCAGCGTGCGCGGCAAGCGGTCGAGTTCCAGCATCTCGTCGCTGTCGAAGATTCGGGTCTTGTCGAAAGGCACATCGCGCGGCCGGTGCGGCCTGGTGCCGACCGCGATCAGCGCATTAGCAAAACCGACCTCGCTGTAATCGCCGGTGTCGGTGGTCAGGCTGACCTTGTTGGGGCCAAGGAATTTCACCGCAGCCCGGGCGCTCTTGACCGTGTTGCGCATGAACTGGTGCTGCAGCACCTCGACCTCATGGTCGAGCGTCTTGTGCAGGCGCTCGACCAGATCGCCGACCGAGATATCCTGCTTGACCCGGTAGCCGCGCCCGTAGAAGCCGCGCTCACGCCAACCCGAAAGGTTGAGCACCGTTTCGCGCAGCGTTTTCGACGGGATGGTGCCGGTATGCACCGAGACACCGCCCAGACGCCGGCCGCGATCGACCACCAGCACCGATTTGCCGAGCTTGGCCGACTGCACCGCGGCCCGGCGACCGGAAGGGCCGCTGCCGATGACCAGCATGTCGTAGTCCATATTGCCCCGTCCCCTGCCATGTGCGCTTTTGCTGCGCCGCAGCAAGCTAATGCTATCCGCGCCGCAAATTCAACCGGTTCAGATTGCGCCTGGCGCCTTGAAGGCCGGCGCACCGCAAGAAGCCCGATCTTGATTCCGCCACAGGCCTTCACCATTTCATGGCTGAGCGGTCCGCACCCTTATGTCGGACCTTGTTACGAGGAAATGACATGAACGCGCGCGTTCTCGACGGCGAAATCATCACCAGCAGGCTCGACGATGTCAGGGCCTATGACGGCGTGCGCACGAAGCGCATTCTGGCTTTCGTGATCGACTATGTCATCGTCGCGCTGCTTACCATTCCGTTTGCCATTCTGGTGTTCTTCCTCGGGCTTTTGACCCTCGGGCTTGGCTGGATGCTGTTCGGTATCCTGTTGCCGACTGTGGCCATCCTCTACATCTGGAACACGCTGGGCAGCACCGACCAGGCCACCACGGGCATGAAGATGGTGGGCATCCGCCTCGACCGGCTCGACGGGAGGCCGATCGACGGCCTCACCGCGGTCGTCCATTCGGTGCTGTTCTGGGCCGGCAATGTCATCCTGTCGCCGCTCGTCCTGCTGGTAACGCTGTTTTCCGACCGCAAGCGCACCTTGCACGATCTTTTGCTTGGCACGGTCGTCAGCCGCACCGACCGCTGAAACGGCCCTCTGAAGAGCAGTCGCAACCGATTGAGCACAAATGTGAAGGCGTCGAGTCGACCACGCCCACATAATCCTGTTGAATTTTTCGCTGTCCGCGCCAAAGGTAGAGCGATTCGAAGGAGTGTTTCCAAGGCTCGATGACGCAGCATCCGACCCAGTCGCCGCAGTTCTTTCTGACCGCGCCGTCGCCGTGCCCCTATCTGGACGGCCAGTTCGAGCGCAAGGTGTTCACGCACCTGGTTGGCGACAAGGCGGCGGAGATGAACGACCTCTTGACGCAAGGCGGCTTCCGGCGTTCGCAGAACATCGCCTACAGGCCGGCCTGCGAGACCTGCCGCGCCTGCGTTTCGGTACGCATCCTCGCCCAGGAATTCGTCGCCAGCCGCAACATGAAGCGCGTGCTGCAGCACAATTCCGACCTCGTCGGTCACATGCACAATGCCGAGCCTTCGACCGAACAATATTCCCTGTTCCGCAGCTATCTCGATGCCCGCCACCGCCGTGGCGGCATGTCCGATATGACGGTGCTCGACTATGCGATGATGGTCGAGGATACCCATGTCGACACCAAGGTGATCGAGTATCGGCGGCGTGGACCAGACACGTTCATCACCGGCAAGGGACAGGGCGAGCTGATCGCGGTGGCGCTCACCGACAAGATGGCCGACGGCTTGTCGATGGTCTATTCCTACTTCAATCCCGATTTCGAGGAACGGTCGCTCGGCACGTTCATGATCCTCGACCACATCGCCCGCGCCAGGGCGATGGGCCTGCCCCATGTCTATCTCGGCTACTGGGTCAACGGCTCGCGCAAGATGAATTATAAGATGCGCTTCATGCCGCAGGAGCATCTCGGCCCGAAGGGCTGGGAGCGCTACACCAACGAAGCGGTCGCGCGCTGATTACTCTTTCCCAAGTCCGGGCTTAAACATTTTCAATCGAGACGATGCTGGTCTTTCCGCTGGTTGGCGGAGAGCGTGCGATTGCGCCGGTCCGCCATCCTCTCCCGAAT
>NZ_RZTF01000445.1:0-4923 GCF_004023175.1 Mesorhizobium sp. M7A.F.Ca.MR.362.00.0.0 | reverse complement strand
TCCAGATGCCTGGTTCGGCCTTGGCCTTCACCAGCGCCTTCATCATGTTCGACATGCTTTTGTCCCTTGAATCTCTTGATCCGGAATCGCTTTTCGATTCCAGCCTTTCAGGAAATGACCCCGAGTTCGCGCCCGACGGCGGCAAACGCCTCGACCGCCCTGTCAATATCCGCACTGGAATGCGCCGCCGACATTTGCGTGCGGATGCGGGCCTGCCCTTTCGGCACCACCGGGAAGGAGAAGCCGATGACGTAAATGCCGCGCTTCAGCATGCGCGCGGCCATCTCCTGCGCCAGCGACGCGTCGCCCAAGATCACCGGGATGATCGGATGGTCGGCCCCGGCCAGCGTGAAGCCGAGCTTGCCCATCTGCGACCGGAAGCGCGCCGCATTGTCGTAGAGTTTGCTGCGCAGCCCATCGCCGTCCTTGATCAGTTCGAACACCTTGATCGAAGCGCCGGCGATCGCCGGCATGAGCGTGTTGGAGAAGAGATACGGCCGTGAGCGCTGGCGCAGCCAGTCGACCACCTGGCCTTTGCCTGAGGTGTAGCCACCGGAGGCCCCGCCAAGCGCCTTGCCGAGCGTGCCGGTGATGATGTCGACCCTGCCCTCGACGCCGCAATGTTCGGCCGAGCCGCGGCCGTTCTGGCCGACGAAGCCGACGGCATGGCTGTCGTCGACCATCACCATGGCGTCGTATTTCTCGGCGAGGTCGCAGACACCCCTGAGATTGGCGATGATGCCGTCCATCGAAAAGACGCCATCGGTGGCGATCAGCCGGAAGCGGCAGTCCCGGGCTTCCTTCAGTCGCGCCTCGAGATCGGCCATGTCGTTGTTGGCGTAGCGGAAACGTTTGGCCTTCGACAGCCGCACGCCATCGATGATCGAGGCATGATTCAAGGAATCCGAGATAATGGCGTCTTCCTCGCCCAGCAGCGTCTCGAACAGGCCGCCATTGGCATCGAAACAGGAGCCGTAGAGGATGGTGTCTTCCATGCCGAGGAAAGAGGAAATCGTGGATTCGAGCTGCTTGTGCTCTTCCTGGGTGCCGCAGATAAAGCGCACCGATGCCATGCCGTAGCCATAGCGGTCGAGCGCCTGCTCGGCAGCATTGCGCAAATCGGCGCTATCGGCGAGGCCGAGATAGTTGTTGGCACAGAAATTCAGCACCTTGTCGCCGCCGACCTCGATCTCGGCCGACTGCGTCGAAGTGATCACCCGCTCCGACTTGTAGAGGCCTGCCGATTTGAGCCCCGCGAGCTCGCTGTCGATGTGGGAGAGGAATGCTGCGGTCATGGTCGGCCTCGTTTGATGTGGGCTGACTGTCGTCTCGTCCGCGTGAAAAATCCATCGCAAAAACGACCGGATCGGTGGCAAGCAGCACGATGCCGCCCCGATGTCGATCATCATGCGGCGGCGGAAACGACGCCGCGACAAGGGTTCTGGCCGATGACCGCTCAAATGCCGGTACGGCGCTAAACGAGCCGATAACCATTTCGCGATCTTTCGACAGCCGCCCCTCGCCGGGCAGCCGTCGATTTCCGGTCCTGTTAACGTTTGCAGTTCAATGGTGCTCATACAAAAATCTTTAGGCAAGAATCCGTAGGCGAGAGGGCCGCCCCCGAAAATGTCGCAGCAGCCGGTGCAAACCGTTTCAGGCAAGCTCATACTGCTGATCAAGGCCGGCTATTGGCTGGCCCTGCTGATCATTGCGGCCATGGTGATCGCCTCCTTCATCCTGCTGCAGCAGATGATGGCCACCCAACAGCACAATCACACCTTGCTCGACATCGTCAGCACACAAAAGACGCTGTCGCAGCGCATCGTCTTCCTTGCCGGTGCAACGGGCGCCGGCTCACGCGACAAGCAACCGGCGCTGGTCAGCGCGCTCAAGCAGGCAACGGCGGAGTTCGAGACGAACTACGACCTGCTGCTCGATCAGACGGGAGCCGATCCGCAATCGCCGGCCAAGCTTGACCCGAAGTCGATCGAAAGCGTCCTTTTCGCCAAGCCCTTCCACCTCGACTATTTCTCGGTCGGGCTGATCGCCAATGGCGACCGCCTGATCTCGGCCTATGAATCGCAATTCAGCGGCAATGGCGGTTACAAAGGCGGCGACGAACGCGTCAATCTCGACGCCTCCGTCGCCAATGCGACCTTGTCGGGCTACGCCGCGCTTGGCCAGCGCATCACTGCCGACGCCGACGACCGCTCCGAGAAGCTGCTCGCTCTCCATCGCACTCTGTTCTACGCCACAATCGGCGTCATCATACTGGTGGCGCTCTTCATCTTCAGGCCGATGTCGAACGCCATCCTGCGCAAGACACATGAATTGATCGACGCGCGCAATTCCATGGCCTTCATCGCGGTGCATGACGGCCTTACCGGCCTGCACAACCGCACGTTCCTGACCGATCATTTCGACACGCTGATCAAGGGCACGCACCGGCGTCGCGAACGCCTTGCCGTCGTCCAGCTCGATCTCGACCGGTTCAAGCAGATCAACGATACGCTCGGCCACGCCGCCGGCGACTATGTGCTGGTCGTGACGGCACAGCGCATGCGCGACTCCTGCCGGGCGTCGGATCTGTGCGTGCGCCTGGGCGGCGACGAGTTCGTCATGATTCTCGGCGGCGCCGGCGGCACCGAAGACATCAATATGCTGGCGCGACGCATCCTGGCACATATCAACGAGCCGATCGTCTTCCAGGGCACGACCATTCTCCCAGGCGCCAGCGCCGGCATCGCGGTCTATCCGATCGACGCCGACAATGCCGGGGATTTGCTGGTCCACGCCGATCTGGCGCTTTACTCCGCCAAGAAGCTTGGCGGCGGCAACTTCTCCTTCTTCTCCGAGGAGCTGCGCCGCGAACTCGACTATCGCAAGCAGCTCGAGCACGACATCAAGGTCGCCATCGCAGAGCGGGCTTTCCAGGTCTATTTCCAGCCGCAGGTCTCACTGACCCACGGCACGATCAGCGGCATCGAGGCGCTGGTGCGCTGGAACCATGCGGAGCGCGGCATGATCCCGCCCGGCGAGTTCATTCCGGTCGCCGAGAAATGCGGCTTCATGCCCGAGATCGGCCGCATCGTCATCACCAAGGCGATCAACGAGGCGGCCGAATGGAATCGCGCCGGCATTGCCTTCGGACGGCTTGCCGTCAATGTTTCCGGCACCGAGCTGCGCGAGCACGATTTCGATGCGTTCTTGTTCGAGACGCTGGAAAAGGCCGGGCTGCCGCCGCAGAAACTGTCGCTGGAAATCGTCGAATCCGTCATCCTCGATGACGAAAAGACGGGCATCGCGGCCAAGCTGCGGCACATCCGGGCAGCCGGCGTCCATCTCGAACTCGATGATTTCGGCACCGGCTATGCTTCGCTCAGCCATGTCAACCCGAACGAGATCGACCGGCTGAAGATCGATCGCCGCTTCGTCCAGAACATCCATGAGAATGGCGACAACTCGAAGATCGTCCGCGCCATCACCGAGCTGGCGCGTGGCCTTGGCATCTCGATCGTCGCAGAGGGCGCCGAAACCGAGGCCGAGCTCAATTCGCTGATGGCGATCGGCTGCGACCAGGTGCAGGGCTACTCCATCGCCTTCCCGATGCCGCACGACAAGGCGCTGGAATGGCTGACCGCCCGCATGCCCAAGAAGGCCAAGCTGACGGTGCTGCAAGGAAGCCTGGCATAGGTTTGCCTTTTTGTTTGCGCATGTCGTTATCCCAAAACCGCTGCGCACTTTTGGGCGACATGCACCGGCTCGCCTTGACAAGCCGTTGTGGACATGGCGGCCTTGTCGTGATCGCAACCGGATATCGGGGCTGATGACACCGTTTCGGTTTGTGCTGGCGGCGGTTTTGATTTTCGCGGTTCCCGCCCAAGGGGCCGATCGCATAATATATCTTACCTTCGACGATGGGCCGCTGAACGGCACAAGCAACATCCTCGATGTGTTGGAAGCCGAGCAGGTTCCTGCAACCCTATTCATGGTCGGCATGCACGCACAGGCTAGCGCCGCCAACAGAGCGCTCGTCCAGCGCGCCAGGCAGCTTCCTCTGGTGACGCTCGGCAACCACAGCTACAGCCATGCCTACAATCACTACCGGCATTTCTACGGCGACACCGAAGGTGTCGTCGCCGACATGGTAAGGGCAAACGCGGTGCTCGGGTTGAAGCCCGTGGTGCATGCAAGGCTGCCGGGGCGCGACGTGTTCAGGCTGCCCTCCATGTCGAAGAACGACACCTCGCTTGGCCTCGCCCAGGAGGGGCGTGAAGAGCCCGACTACGAGTTTGTCGCGGCCTCAGGCTTCTATCTCTACGGCTGGGACCATGAATGGGTGCACAAGGACAACGGCGAGCCGGTGCAGAGCGTCGATCATCTGGTCAGCGAGATCGATCACCTGTTCGGCTATGGCCGCTTCGTCAAGCCCGGCAAGCTGATCCTGCTGATGCATGACGAAATGTTCCAGGACGGTTTCGACGGCAAGACGAAGCTGACCAATTTGATCACCGCGCTGAAGCTGCGCCGTTACAGCTTTGGGGCAATCCAGGGCTATGACGACTGAGCCGGCAAGGACGGCCAGTTCTCAGCGGATTGCGCATCGCGGGATCAGCAAGGTGTCAAAGCACCTCGACTGATTCGCCGCGTAACTTGTGGCGACGCAATTTGATGTATGTGCGTAAATTTGGCGTAATCTGAAAGCCAATCAGCTTCGTCTCCTGGAGGGGAGCAGCCCACGCCATCGTCTCGTAGCGGGCACCGTAACCTTCGATGGTGACGGCAAGATTTTCGCGGCCCAGATACCTCGCCAGAGTGGCACAGGCAGCAACCCTCGATCGTATGGACTGACCGTATTTGGGCGCAAACGCCAATCCTCCGTCCGCCAGGTCATCCACCTCATGGGCAAGCACTAGGAACAAG
>NZ_RZTF01000444.1:2439-4970 GCF_004023175.1 Mesorhizobium sp. M7A.F.Ca.MR.362.00.0.0 | reverse complement strand
AAGTAGTGCTGCACAGTGCTGCACGCCCGACCGAACACCGGTCGGGCTGGTCCCATATAAGGGGCATGAAGAAATGGCTACACCCTGACTGGAAGAAGAAGCTGCGCCACGCTTGGAGCAATCGCTTCCTCGCGGTCGCCGGCATCCTCGCCGGCATGCAGGCCATGCTCCCATATCTGCCGGCCTTCCTCACGCTCTCACCGCAGGTGATGGGCATCTTTACGGGCCTCGTCGTGGCCGGGGCCTTCATCAGCAGTGTCTTTGTCAGCCAGAAGGTTTTCCGCAATGCCGATCAATAAAATCGTGCCTACCAAGCGCGGGAAGGCCGCCGTTCTCGCTGCACTCATTTTCGCAGGCGTCTCCGGCTGGCAGGCTGTCGATCAGCCCACGCCGGCGTACGCACCGCCTGCCGTTGTCCAGATGGTCCGTCCGGCCGTCGTGGCGCCCGCACTCACGCCCGAGAAGCTGATCCACCAACAGGTCGCGGCCGGCAAGATCCCTCCGGCCGTCAAGCTTGCGGTCGAGGAGATGATCATGCCCTGGGAAGGGCTGCGCCTGACCGCGTATCTGGACACCCTCCCGAAGAAGGATGTGTGGACCGTCTGCTATGGCGAGACACTCAACATCAAGAAGGGCATGAAGTTCACGCGCGAGCAGTGTGTGGCAATGCTGATCAAGCGCGTCATCCACGACTACTATCTGCCGCTGGTCGACGGCGTGAAGGACTACGCGATCGCCCCGGTCTCGCTGCAGGCCTCCATGATCTCGGGCGCCTATAACTTCGGCGTTGCCGGCCAGAAGGGCTCACGGACAGCCGGCTTCGTCACCACGCACCAGTACAGCCTGGCGTGCGATGCCCAGACGGCCTGGAACAAGTCCGGCGGCAAGGTTCTGCCTGGCCTCATCAACCGTCGTGAGAATGGTGACGCCCAGCGCAAAGGCGAGGCCGAAATCTGCAAGTCGGGGCTCTGATCATGCCACCCTGGTTGTCCCTTCTTCTCCTCCGCATCGGCGTCTGCCTGGGCATATTCATAGCCGGCTTCGGCTACGGCTGGATGAAATTCGAGAAGGCGGCGGAAATCGCCGCCCTCAAGAGCCAGGTCACGCAGCTGCAAACCAACGTCGCGATCCTCGAAGCCGACTCCAGCCAAGCTGTGGTCGACGCTGGCAAGCTCGCCCAGTACGACAAGAACGCAAAGGAGCAGCGCGATGCTGTCACATCTAATCCGCGCATCAAGTGTTTTGACGGTGATGCTGCTGACCGGGTGCGCAACCTCTGGAAAGGTTGAGCTGCCTCCGCTCCCGGAGGACATCCGCACTTGCTTTCAGAAGATGGTCGGGCCTTTCCCGGAAGGCAAGCCGATCGACGACCTGATGGTCTTCGACAAGCTCGACGAGTTCATCAAGTCCGACAAGACCAAGACGGCCTGTGGGAAGCGGTTGATCGCCATCTTTGACGCGGCCGGAGACCCAAAAGCTCTGGCCAAGCTGTTGCGCGACAACAAGGCGCGCACTAAATAGGTCTTCCTATAGTATTGGGTGGGCCTATGAAGAAACTAATCCTCCAGGCGGCGCTGTGCGCCGCCCTTATTTCACCCGCAGGTGCCGTATCGCGCCTCGATCATCGGGTGGAGAGCGCCTACAACGTCCGCTACTTCGACGTGAACGAGTTCGATCCGGAGAAGGTGAACGTGTTCGTGATCTGGTACGATCGCAGCGAGGCCAAGCTCAGCGCCGAGCGAGTGTGCGCCCTGGACGACAAGATCTCAACGGTCTGGTGGGGAGACCTGGGCTCCTACAACAAGCACCACCAGAATGTGCGCGCTGCTGCCCAGGAGAGTTTCTACGAATGTGAAAAGGGCCGCTGACGCGGCCCTTCTGATCACTTGTTGAAATCGACGGGACATGCCCCGCCGGCGCAGTCGATGTGGACCTTGTCCACGTCTTCGGCCATCTGCTCATTGATGGCTGCGACGACCGCTTCGTAGCGCGCCTTGGTGAGCGGCTCTTCCGGCTGATACTCGTAGGACAGGGTCTCGACCTGGGGCAGGACCGACACGGCGCGCACCAGATCGATGTTGGCGTCCATGACCTTCGAGTATTCCTTGAAGCTGACCTTCTTGGGATCGTACTTCAGGGTGTAGGAGACCTGGTTGCCGCCCTCACGACCGATCCAGAACGTTTCCAGGAGACGGAGCCAGCGGAACTGCTCCTCCATCGTGGCCTCGCCGGCCGTTGTGACCTCGCCACCCATGCCACAGATGACCGGCGCCGTGGGGAAGCCCACGATCGTCGTGCCCTTGTAGCTCTGCAGCTCTTTGGTCGGGTAGCCCTTGGCAGCGTACTCGGCCACCAGCGGGTCGTCAGAGCGGAACTGGACCCAGCGGAGGTATTCCCGCATGGCGGGCAGGTGAGCGCCCTCGGTGAGGCCGAACAGCTTGCTGGTGGTGCCGGCTGGCTTGATCGTCCTGCGCGTGTGAGGGAACACCACGCCGAGATCCTGGCAATAGGTGCCGGCCTCCTCGTCGACA
>NZ_RZTF01000444.1:0-2429 GCF_004023175.1 Mesorhizobium sp. M7A.F.Ca.MR.362.00.0.0 | reverse complement strand
CCTTCAGGCGGAGCCAGAAGTTCATGGAGCGGACGCTCGGTGCCAACATCTGATTGCCGTTGGCGTCCTGGATCTGGATGCCGTCACCGTCCACGGCGATCAGGTCCTTGAACGTCAGCCCGTAACGGCGCATCGCCCACTCCAGAATGCCCGTCAGGGACACGCCGATGCGGTTCGTGCGCTTGACCTCGCGGTCGTAGATCGACGTCATCAGATTGGTGCGGATCAGGGCGCGCGTGATGTGGCGCACGGCCTGTTCCTCTTCCCAGCTGTCGTTGGCGTGGAAGAGCGCCAGGTCGCCGATCACGCAGAACGCGCCCAGGATGAAGAGCACGATCTCGCCGCACGGGTTGACGATGAACTGGTAGGAGTGATCCATGACCAGCTCGGCCAGGGCGATCTGCATCTCCCTGAAATCCTCGCCGCCAAACTTGGCGAAGGGGTAGACCAGATAGTCGTCGGTGCCCTTGAGGTTGACGTTGAGCTTCGACACGTTGAGGAAGCCGGTCTCGCCGGTCAGGTCGTGGTACTGGCGGCGCTGCATCGCCTCGTTGAGCATGTCGGCCCAACGCTGTTGGTGATTGAGCGGCACACCATTGCGCTTGAGGCTTTGTGCCTGGCGCAAGCATTCGTAGAACTCGTCGTCGACCGCGACCGAGTTGTTCGACGACCAGAGGAACGAGCCGTACTGTGGCAGGCCAGCCATGGTGTCGACTTCATCCCAGCTCCGGCCGAGGAACTCGATCGGGCGCTTGAGGTCGATGAACTCGAAGATGCCCGGGTCTTTCCAGAACTTGGTCGCGATGCGCGCGGCTCGGCGGGCGCCACCGACCAGGACGCACTCGGCCAGATAGTGGTCGGCGATGATCGCTGCCTTCCAGCGGGGCATGTTGAGGTCGCGTAGGCGCGCGACGTTGGCGATGGCGCCCATGAGGGGGCCAGGGCCGGAGGCCGGCCGGTTCTGCATGCCCTTGATCGGCTCGCCGAAGCCGCGGACTTCGGTGTAGTCGAGGATGAGGACGTGATCGTGCTGCCCCTTGTAGGTGGCCACCTCGATCTGCTCGACACCCTTGGCCCAGCCCTCACGGCTGTCGTCGACCGTGTGGTAGATGGTCTTCTCGCCGGCATAGAGGTGCAGCGCCTCGCGGGGCGTCATGTAGCCAGTGATCCGGCCGGCCAGCACGTCAGGGTGCGTGTTGTCGATGACGCAGACGACCTTCGGCTGCTTGGTCCAGTCGACGAGCATCAGGGCGTCGTCGTAGCTCGAGCCCACACCGGAGCCAGAGAGTAGAAGCTGGAAGGTCATGGCGCGGAACATCGCCGTCGCGCAGTTGGTGAAGACCTCCATCGGGCGGTCCTTCTGGCGGATGTCGCCGTGCTGCAGGTGGCGGCCGGACAGCAGGATGGTGCCTTCGGCGATATGGTAGTTGAGCGACTGCAGATCTTGGCAGTACGGGTCGAGCGAGGTGTTGCCCTCGGCCACGCGCAGGGCGACGTCTTCCCAGCGCTCGCGCCGGGTCTCCGGCTTGCGGCCGAGGAACGGTGTGGTGTCGTCGTCAGTGATCTTGATCAGGGGGAAGGTGAGGCTCAACGCGGACCACCAGGCTTTGTAGTCGGGGTCTTTGGGGTTGAGCTTGACGGCGCGCTTGCTGGCCCATTCGGCCTTGGCGTCGTCGGTCAGGATAAGACGGGCGACGGTGCGTTCAGCCACACCCTGGCCCATCCCTGGAAAGAAATCTCGGGACATAAAAAACCTCTCAATTCGCTAGGAATTGAGAGGTAAGAAATCAGCATCTTGTATGTGAGTGATGCATTCTGCTCACCCTATAGTATCACCACTTTTTTCCGTGGGCGCCCTTCCGGTGTTCGGCGGAGTGATCGACCCTGACCTTGTTGAAGGCCGACTTCTCACGGTAGGCGCCGTCGAGATCGTAGTTCCACTTTTTGCAGTACTCCTGGATGCGTTCCAGGGTGACGTAGATCATGGCGCCAACCACCGGTTTGAAGGCATCGTCAAACGCGGGATCGTGGGTGCAGTGTTCCGCTATCCCGACGACCTTGCTGGTGATGTCGAGAAGGGCTGCAGCTCTGTTGTCCGGCAGGGGCGGGATCTTGAGCATAAACCTGGGCTCAAGGGGTTCGATATTGTAGCTGAACCCTCCGCCGAAGTCCGCGAGGCGGATCGCGGCATCAGCCAGTTCGACCTCGGCGCCGGGGCGGTGGGGCAGCTTGTCGTCCATCAGGTTCTTGCGTTCGGCCTCCATGGCCTCGGCAATCTCCGAGACGACAAGCATCAGCAGCTCGTCCTTGTCACGGTCGAGGGGCGCACCGGTGTCCAGGTCGTGCCACCACTTGTGATTGTTGGCATGGCACTCGGCGGCGAGTTCGTTGTAGGTCATTCCATTGATCATGTGAAAGCTCATTTAGAA
>NZ_RZTF01000443.1:0-4987 GCF_004023175.1 Mesorhizobium sp. M7A.F.Ca.MR.362.00.0.0 | reverse complement strand
GGTCGGCTCGTCGGCGACGAGGAGTGTCGGGCGGGTGACGATGGCGCGCGCGATCGCCACGCGCTGCTGCTGGCCGCCGGACAGCTCGGCCGGCGTGTGGTGCTCGCGGCCGACAAGGCCGACCTCCGCCAGCGCCTGCATGGCAAGGTCTCGGCGCTCGCGCGCGGCAACACCGCGATAGATCAGCGGCAGTTCGACATTTTCGGCTGCCGTGGTGCGGGCCAGCAGATTGTAGCCCTGGAAGACGAAGCCGACATAAAGGTTGCGCAGCATGGCGCGGCGGTTGCGGTCGAGCCGGCCGGCGTCGATGCCCATGAAGGAATAGGTTCCGGCCGTCGGCGTGTCGAGGCAGCCGATGATGTTCATCGCCGTCGACTTGCCGGAGCCGGACGGACCCATGATGGCGACGAATTCGCCACGCCGGATGGCAAGGTCGACGCCGGCCAGCGCATGCACCTTGGCCTCGCCCTGGCCGTAGCTCTTCCAGACCTTGTCGAAGGTGATGAGGGTCGCGCCCGCAGCCACGGCATCAGCTCCGCTGCTGCGACGCGGTGATGATTTGAGCGCCTTCGTCCAGGCCAGAGATGATCTCGGTCAGTTCGCCGTCGGTGGAGCCGATCTTGACATTGACCGGGTGCGGACGCCCGTTCTCCAGCACGTAGAGCGTGCGCGAGCCGTCGGTGGGGACTGTGGCGGCCTGGCGCTGGCGATTGCCGCCGGGGCGCCCCATGCGGCCGGTGAACAGGTCGCTCAGGCTCCAGCCGCGGGCGGCCTGCTGCGCCGGGCGATAGCGGAAGGCGGTGGCGGGTACGGTGAGCACGCCCTTGGCCTGTTTTGTGACGACCGAAACGGTGGCGGTCATGCCGGGCCGCAGCAACAGCTCGTTGTTGTCGACCTCGAGCCGCGCATTGTAGGTGACGACGCCGTCGGTGGTGACCGAGGCATAGGAGATGTCGCGGATCTCGGCATCGAACGGCCGCTCGGGGAACGCATCCACGGTGAAGCGGGCATGCTGGCCTGACTTGACCGCGCCGATGTCGGCCTCGTCGACGGCCGCCACCAGTTCCATGTTCCTGAGATCGGCGGCGATGATGAACAGCACCGGCGCCTGCAGCGAAGAGGCGACCGTCTGGCCGGGATCGACCGAGCGCGTCAGCACGATGCCGTCGATCGGCGCATAGATGGTGCTCTTGGCAAGGTCGGTCTGCTGCGCCTTGAGGTCGGCCTGGGCGATGGCGAGGTTGGCCTGCGCGCTGTCCAGCGCTGCCTTGGAACGGTCGCGCGTGGCGGTTGCTGCTTCAAGCGACTGGTCGGTCGCCATGCCGCGCCTGGTCAGTTCCGCGGCGCGTACAAGCGCCTTCTCGTTTTCGGCCAGCGTAACCGTGGCGTCCTCGACATTGGCGGCGGCGGCCTTGGCCGAAGCTTCGGCGCGCTCGATCTGGACTTCGAGTTTCACCGTGTCGAGGGTCGCCAGCACGTCACCCTTCTTGACCTGCTGGTTCTCCTCGGCCGAGACCGAGCGGATGATGCCGGACAGTTCGCTTGAAATGTCGACCTGGGTCAGGGGCTGCAGCGTGCCGGTTGCCGATACCGCGACGGTGAGGTCGGCCTTGGCGGCAGGCACGGTGGTGTAGTCGATCCTGGCCGGCGAGCCGGCATACCACTGATAGACGCCAAGCCCGGCGACGACCACGATCAGCGCCAGCAGCGCATAGATCCAGCCGCGCCGGCGCGAATTGCGCCGACCCGTCGTGTCGAGCCCGAGCGCCGTCTCGATGGCGGAATCCGATTCCGTCTTTGGCAGATTGACAATCTGGTCCACGCTGGACCCCTATAATGCGCAATGTCCCTATCTGTGCACAGATCAGGCTTACTGGTTCAAATATCAAATTAAATTTCGCCCATGTTGGGATTGAGGCAGGAATGAAAACCCGGAATTACTTGCTCTACGATGTGTTTACGACCGAGCGACTGGCCGGCAATCCCTTGGCCGTCGTGCTGGACAGCAAGGGATTGGACACGGCGGCGATGCAGGCCATCGCGCGTGAGTTCAATCTGTCGGAATCGGTTTTCGTGCTGCCGCCGGACAATCCCAAGCACAAAAACCGCATCCGCATCTTCACCCCCGACTATGAAATGCCGTTCGCCGGCCATCCGACCGTTGGCGCCGCGATCGCGCTGGCCGAACTGGCTGAGGAGGGCGGCGCCGGCATCTTCGTGCTGGAGGAAAACATCGGCCCGGTGCGGTGCGCCGTCAGCAAGCATGACGGCAACACTTTTGCCGAGTTCGACCTGGCCAAGCTGCCGGAGCCGCTGAAGCTCGAGGCCCATCCGGAGGCGATCGGTGCCGCCCTTGGGTTGACGCCGCACGAGATCGGCTTCGAGAATCACCGCGTCGCGTTCTGGTCGGCGGGTGTGCCCTACGTCACCATCCCGGTTGCCAATCTCGAAGCGGCGGGCCGGATCAGGCTGGACAACCAGGCCTGGTCGGAACTGGCGCCGCGCAAGAGCGAGTGGGCCTTCGCCAGCCCCTATGTCTACTGCCGCGAGACGGTGAACCACGAAAGCGCCTTCCATGTGCGCATGATCGTGCCCGGCACGCCTTCCTATGAGGATCCGGCAACCGGCTCGGCGGCAGCGGCCTTTGCCGGCGCCATCATGCATTTCGACGCGCCGACCGACGGCATTTCGCAGCTGTGGATCGAGCAGGGGCTGGAGATGGGCCGGCCTTCGCGCATCCGCCTCGAACTGACCGTGCAAGGCGGAAAACTGGCCTCGGCGCGCATTGGCGGCAACGCGATCTAGGTGGCGGAGGGCAAGCTGTTCATCTGATCGAACGCATGCTCGGTCGATTTGTCGGGAAATGATTCCGGCAGGGCTGGACAGGACCGGTGGTGGCGGCTATATGCCCGCCAACGCCGGTTTTTGCCGGCCGAGTGGGTGCGTAGCTCAGTTGGTAGAGCAGCTGACTCTTAATCAGCGGGTCCACAGTTCAATCCTGTGCGCACCCACCAAATTCCTAGAAGAGTTGGTGGAAAGACCCTGAAAGCGAGACGCGTTTGGCGCGTCTCGGGCAGGCTGTCTGACTGTGATTCTTTACCGCGCTATCCGGATCTCGTGGCGATTCAGTCGCGTTGGAAAATGCGGCTCAGAAACCGGCCGAATCGAAAAGCATGGCTCTTTTCCCCGGCTGCAGCATCGCTGGCGCCAATTCCGTCTTTTCCCCCGGAGAAATCGCTGATGAGCCACCAGAAGAAGACCAGGAAGACAACGAAAATGCCGGTGTCGATCGGGCCATGACTTGAATAGCTGCTGTGACGGAACACAACAGCGACCGCCCCGGCGATAAACACCGCAGCCGCGGCAGGATGAAATTTCTTCATCTGCAAAATCTATTTGAGAATCGCCGTTACGGGAAGATGCGTCCTTTGTCGTGACAACGGCATCTTTGTCGGCCCGACACGGGGAATGAATAACTACTTCTCCGAAACGCCAGCCTCTGCAAAACTCGCCATCCTTGCATGGCACTCCAGCGCCGAGCGGACGATGTTGACGGCCAGGCAAGCGCCAGAACCTTCGCCGAGCCGCATGCCGAGATCGAGCAGGGGCGGCAGGCCGAGCGCTTCGAGCAGGCCGCGATGACCTGACTCAGCCGAAACGTGCGCAGCGATGGTGTGGGCGAGGCCGGTCGGGTGCAGCTTTGCCAGCGGGGCCGCGGCGGCGGTGCAGACGAAGCCGTCGAGCAGCACGGGTACGCCGAGATGGCGGGCCGCCAGCGTCGCGCCGAAGATGGCGGCGAGTTCGCGGCCGCCGAGTGCGGCAGCGATAGCAAGGGGATCGGCAAGGGCGGCGGCATGGCGCTTCAGGCCGGCCTCGATGGCAACCACCTTGCGCTTGAGGCCGGCGTCGTCGACACCGGTGCCGCGCCCGGTCCATTTTTCCGCGCCGCCGCCGAACAGGGCTGCTGAGATGGCAGCCGCCGGCGTTGTGTTGCCGATGCCCATTTCGCCGAAGCAGATCAGGTCGAGATCCTTCGTCACCGCATCATAGCCGGCCGAGACCGCCGCCAGAAAGGCCGCTTCGTCCATTGCCGGCCCTTGTGTGAAGTCGCCGGTCGGATGGTCGAGATCGAGCGGGATGACGTCGAGTTCGGCGCCGGCCATGCGGGCAAGCTGGTTGATGGCGGCACCGCCGCCGGCGAAGTTCGCCACCATCTGCACGGTGACTTCCGAGGGATAGGCTGACACGCCTTGGGCGGTGACGCCGTGGTTGCCGGCGAAGACGAAGACTTTTACGCGGTCGAGTTTCGGCATGTCGCGGCCCTGCCAGCGCGCCAGCCAGGCAGCGATCGTCTCCAGCCGGCCAAGGCTGCCTTGCGGCTTGGTCAGCGTATCCTGGCGGCGGGCGACCGCATTGGCCGCGGCATCGCTGCCGGCCGTCAGGTCGAGGCAGGCGGCGCGCAATTCACTAAGGGATTTGAAGGGCATGGGGGCAAAGTCTCCGAAAAGGAATCAGGCCAAGAGAATCAGGCCAAGGGATCAGGAAAGCGCTACGGAAGCGACGAGCAGCACCGCGATCTCGCTCGCTTGCTGCAAGGCCCCGATCGTGTCGCCGGTCTGGCCATCGATCTGGTTGAGGCAAAGGGCTCGGAAAGCGGCAAACAGCAGGCTAAGCAGGATCAGCGCGAAGATGGCTCCGCCCAGTCCAAGCAGGAGCAGCGGGATCGCGCCGAGCACGGCGCCGGCCACGGCGGTTTCCTGCGAGACGGTGCCGGCATCGGCCGAGAGGCCGTCGACGCGCGCTGGAGGCAAGAGATGCATGAAGGCGCCAAGCAGGCCGCGCGAGGCCGCATGTGCGGCTATGAGGGCGAAGAGGGCCTGAGTGGGATCGACGAACTCCGACAGCGCGCTCCAGCGGATCAGCAGCGACAGGCCCAGCGCCATGGCACCATAGGCGCCGATGCGGCTGTCGCGCATGATCTCAAGTT
>NZ_RZTF01000442.1:0-5017 GCF_004023175.1 Mesorhizobium sp. M7A.F.Ca.MR.362.00.0.0 | reverse complement strand
AAGTTCGGGGCGCCGAGGTTACTTGTCTGAGGAGTGGTCGTGAAACGCATATTGGTTACAGGAGGCTGCGGCTTCATCGGCCGGCATGTCGCACAGGAACTCGTCGCGCAGGATTATTCGGTTCGCATCCTCGATGCGTTGCTGGAGCAGGTGCATGCGGGCGAAGCCGTCGCGCTTCCCGCCGGGACCGAGCTGATCAAGGGCGATGTCCGAGACCGGGAGGCGGTCGCCAATGCGCTCGAAGGTGTTAACGCGGTCATTCATCTGGCGGCGGAAGTCGGCGTCGGACAATCGATGTACGAGATCGCGCGCTATGTCGGCGCCAATGATCTCGGCACCGCAACGCTGCTCGAGGCGCTGATCAAGCACCCGGTCGAACGGATCGTCGTCGCCTCGTCGATGAGCGTCTATGGCGAAGGGCTCTATGCAACGCCAGACGGCCGGCGCGTCGAAAATGCCCGACGCAAGGCGAGCGACATCAGGAGCGGGCAATGGAACCCGCTGTCGCCAGATGGAGACGCCCTCTCGCCGCTGCCGACGGACGAAGAAAAGCCAGTCGATCTCGCTTCCATCTATGCGCTGACAAAATACGCTCAGGAGCGCGCCGTGCTGATCTTCGGCGAGGCCTATGGCATCGATGCGGTTGCGCTGCGCCTGTTCAATGTCTTCGGCGCCGGCCAGGCGTTGTCGAATCCCTATACTGGAGTGCTGGCCAACTTCGCTTCGCGTCTCGCCAATGGCCAACGGCCCATGATCTTCGAGGATGGCGAACAGAAGCGCGATTTCGTCCATGTGCATGACGTCGCTCGCGCCTTTCGCCTTGCCCTGCAGCAACGCCAGGCAAAGGGTCATGTCATCAACATCGGCAGCGGCCGAGCCTACGCGATCAGCGAAGTCGCGCGATTGCTGGCCGAAGCCATGGGAACACCGAACCGCTCGCCGGAACTGCTCGGCAAAGCCCGCTCCGGCGATATCCGCAACTGCTTCGCCGATATTTCCAAGGCCCGTGAGCTGCTCGGTTTCGAGCCGGCGCGGCAACTGGAGAATTCGCTCGGCGAGTTCGTTTCCTGGGTGCGTAACACGTCCGCCGTCGACCGCGGCGCCGACATGAAGCGCGAGCTCGAAGAACGCGGGTTGGTCTCATGAACACACGCAATCGACGCGACGCGCCGGTCGCCATTATCGGCGGCAGCGGCTTCATAGGATCGAACCTCGCCGACAGCCTGTTGTCGGATGGCGAGCCGGTATTGGTGATCGACAATCTCAGCCGTCCGGGCGTCCAGCAGAACCTTGAATGGCTGGCGCAAAAACACGGCAGTCGCCTCACGGTGGAGACGATCGACGTGCGGGACGCCAACGCCTTGGCGACGGCTCTGATGAGTTCGAAGGCAATTTTCCATCTAGCCGCGCAAACCGCCGTCACCACAAGCCTGGTCCAGCCAGGCGAGGATTTCGACATCAACCTTCGGGGAACGTTCAACATTCTGGAGGCGGCGCGACTGAGCGGTGAGCTTATCCCGGTGATCTTCGCCAGCACCAACAAAGTCTATGGCAGCCTGCCCGACGTCGCGGTCCGCGAGGACGGCGATCACTATGTGCCTTGCGACAGCGTCATCCAGGCGCACGGCATCGATGAGGCTCGGGGCCTGGACTTCTGCACGCCCTACGGTTGCTCCAAAGGCGCGGCGGATCAGTATGTGCTCGACTATGCCAAATCCTACGGCATGCCGACGGCGGTGCTGCGGATGAGCTGCATCTATGGACCGCGCCAGTTCGGAACCGAGGACCAGGGCTGGGTCGCACACTTCCTGCTCAGCGCGCTGACGGGACGCCCAATCACCATTTACGGCGACGGCAGGCAAGTGCGCGATATCCTGCATGTCTCCGATGCCGTCGCCGCCTACAGGGCCGTGCTCGATCGCATCGAGACCACCAAAGGCCAGGCATTCAATCTTGGCGGCGGCCCGGAAAATGCGGTCAGCCTGCGCAGGCTGTTGAGCGAGATCCGTAGCCTGACCGGCCATGAGCTTTCAATCCGCCACGATGGGGAACGCACGGGCGACCAGCCCTTCTTCGTCGCCGACACCCGCAAGATCAAAACCGCGCTTGGCTGGATGGCCCATGTTTCATGGCGCGAAGGCGTCCGCGACCTCGCCGACTGGCTGCAGCGCCATCGGCTCGAGCCTCGCCCTGAAGCCGTGAGGTACGTCGCATGAAAATCGCTTTGGTAAACCCATTCTGGACCTACGACGACAGCATCTATTTCGGCTGCCGCCAACCACATCTGCCGCTGGAACTCGGCTATTCGAAGGCCCTGCTCGAAGCCGCCGGACATGAGGTGCTGATGCTGGATGGGCAGTTGCAGAAGCTCGACAATTCCGGTCTCTGCGAGCGGGTGGCTGATTTCGCCCCGGCGATGACCGTCGTCAGTACCGCCCCGACCTATCTGTTCTGGCGCTGCGCACCGCCGGAATTGCGTGTGCCGGCCGATTTCCTCAACCGTCTCGCCGGGCGCGGTGGACGCACGGTCGCGGTCGGGCCGCATGGCTCTGCGACGCCGGCGCCAACCTTGCGCAAGCTCGGCGTCGACATCGTCGTGCGCGGCGAATGCGAAGAAGTCGTCGAGCAACTTGCCCGGTGCGACGATTGGAGCGCGGTGCCCTCAACCGCTTATCTGCGGGATGCCAGGGTGGTTTCGAACGGCGGCGTCCACGCCAGTTCGTTTGCCGATCATCCGCCACTCGAATGGCCAGCGGACTGGATCGCAGCCCATTCGCATCACCATCACAGGTTCGATGACAATCAGGTGGGGTTCGGTGCGGAAGTCGAGGCATCGCGCGGCTGTCCCTATAACTGCAGTTTCTGCGCCAAGATCGATTTCCGTGATGCCTATCGCCGTCGAAACCATGAAGCGGTGGTGGCGGAGATCGATCGGCTGATTGCCCAAGGTGTCGGCTACATCTACTTCATCGACGAGATCTTCCTGCCGCAAAAAGCGTTGCTGGAAGCCTTGGTCGATCGCGACGTGAAATTCGGCGTACAGACCCGCATCGATCTGTGGAAGCCCGAGCTGCTGGAATTGCTGGGCGCCGCGGGCTGCGTCTCCATCGAGGCCGGTCTCGAAAGCCTGACCGTCGAAGGTCGGGCAATGCTGGCCAAGCGCTGCCGGCTGGGTACCGAGGAACTCGCCGCGCTGCTCGTCGATGCCAGACGTCACGTTCCATTCGTTCAGGCCAATCTGATCGGCGTGGTCGAGGATGATCCCGCCCTGGTCGAGCACTGGCGAACCCACCTGATCGACCACGGCGTATGGGCCAACGAACCTGTGCCGCTTTATCCGTATCCGAGTTCGCCCAGCTACCGCGAGCTTTGGGGCGAACCCGACGACCTTGCCTGGGAACGCGCCCATGACCACTACCTCGCATCTTTCCAGAAATTCAGTGACATCCAGGAGAGGCGGCCGCGACCGCTGGCGGAACTGGAGGCGACATGTTGCGGACACTGACGCCGCGCTCGCGGCGCATCCTGATGACCGTCGATGCCGTGGGCGGCGTATGGCGCTATGCCCTTGATCTGGCACGGGAACTTGTGAACGGCGGCGACAGCGTGGTGCTTGCCGGCCTCGGTCCACAACCGCCGAGGCAGCAGGCTGCGGAGGCGGAGGCTTTCACGACGCTGATCTGGTTGAGTACGCCGCCGGATTGGATGACCCGCGACGGCGGCGACCTCGACGCGCTGCCGCGGGAATTGCTTGCGCCCATGCGCGACCACGCCATCGACCTTGTTCATTTCAACGCGCCGACGCAGGCGGCGGGATTCGATGCGCCGTGCCCAGCCGTGGTGGTCTCGCATTCCTGCGTGACGACATGGTTCCACGCCGTCAGGAAACAGGCGGTGGATGGCGCATGGGCCTGGCAGAAGGAGCGCAACAGGCGCGGCTTGGATCGGGCCGACGCAGTCATCGTGCCGAGCCGCAGCCATGCCGATATGCTTGAGACCTGCTATGGCCCGATCGCGCGTCTGAGTGTGGTCGGGAATAGTGCCAGTCCGGTGCCGAAGACCGAAAAGCGCCAACCGCTCGTCTTCGCCGCTGCCCGCTGGTGGGACGAGGGCAAGAATGCGGCGGTGATCGACCAGGCCGCGTCGCTGACGCAATGGCCCGTTTTTGCCGCCGGTTCGATGCACGGTCCCAACGGCGGGCGTACCAGCTTCAGTTATGCTGTTCCTCTGGGAGCACTGCCGTCTCACGAGGTGCGCTCCTTGATGGCGCGCGCCGGCATTTTCGTGTCGCCATCAATCTATGAGCCATTCGGTCTGGCCGCGCTGGAAGCTGCCATGTCGGCGACGCCCTTGGTGCTTTCCGACATCGCAACCTATCGCGAACTATGGGACGGGGCCGCGATGTTCTTTGACGCGCGCAATCCCCACGACCTCGCTGCCTGCCTCAATCGTCTCTCCAGCGATGTCGAACTCAGGCGGGAGCTCGGCCAGGCAGCCCTGCGACGAAGCCGCCGGTTTACACTGGCCAGGCAAGCGGCGGCCATGCGAGGCATCTACGACAAGGCGGCCCTGGCCATGGCGGGGCGCTGACCATGCGCTTTCTGTTCTACACCCACTCGGTCGTTTCCGACTGGAACCACGGCAATGCCCATTTCCTGCGCGGTATCATGCGGGAACTGGTCGCGCGCCGGCACCAGGCGGTCGCGCTGGAGCCGTCCGACGGCTGGAGCCGTTCGAACCTGCTGGCTGAGAAGGGATCCTTCGCCATCGAACGCTTCCGCAAGGATTTCCCAGAACTGATGCCGGTGACCTATGATGCCGGGTTCGATCACGAGGCCTGGATCGCTGAGGCCGACGTTGTGATCGTTCATGAGTGGACGGATCCGGAGCTTGTCGCACGTATCGGCCGTGCCCGGGCCGCTGGCGGCAACTTCATCCTTCTGTTTCATGACACCCACCACCGGGCGGTATCGGCGACCGAGGCAATCTCGGCGCTGCGGTTGGAGCACTATGACGG
>NZ_RZTF01000441.1:0-5021 GCF_004023175.1 Mesorhizobium sp. M7A.F.Ca.MR.362.00.0.0 | reverse complement strand
CCTACACGCTGCGCCGCAGCGTGCTGCAGCCGCAACCGAGCTCGGTCTGCATCATCAGGTCCAATGGCAGGAGCAGCGGCGACTGCTGACATGGTTAAGAGATTTCGGAAAGGCGGCGGTTTCATCGCCTGTTAAGCCTTTGCCGTTAACCTTTCTTAACAGGTCGGCGGTAAGGTCCCGGACAGAGGGGTTGAGGCCATGAAAGCAGTGCTGCTGGGTTTTCTGAACGACGAGACCGGCGCCACGGCCGTCGAATATGGCGTCATCATCGCCGTGCTGTCGCTGGCCATCGTCGGCGGTATCGGTGAGGTCCGCGACGGGATCATCTGGCTGTTCAGCGACAACAACAGCAAGCTTGCGAACGCTTTCGCACCCACGCCCTGATCCGGCTTTCCGCGCCTGCGGGCAGGATCATTGCCCGCCGGGCGCCTCCAGGATTGTTTTCAGCGAGACCTTGGCCGACCCTGGCTTAAGCGGTTTTTGCTGCGATGCGTCGGGCGCCCAGCCGGACATCCAGACAATCGAGAAACTTGCCCTCACGCGGCCGTCGGGGTCGGAAAACCGCTCGGCGTAGATTTCCGCCGCGCGGGCAAACAGCTTGCGCGAGCCCGGCCGCCGGCTGCGATCGGTGAGCGCAGAGGTTTCGCCCATGGCCCGCAGATCCGCCATCAGGTTGAACAGGCTGGCATAGCGCACCGTCACCGTCTCTACGTCGGCGACCGGCAGAGCGAGACCGGCGCGCTGCAGCAGCGCACCGGCATCGCGCACGTCGGTGAACGGGGCGACACGCGGGCTGGCGCCGCCGTAAAGCTCGGTCTCGGCCGAAAGCAGGCTTTCGCGCAACTCGAAAAGCGTACCGGCGCCGGCAAAGGCGCCGAGGAAAAGCCCATCCGGCCGCAACGCAAGGCGGATCTGGATCAGCATGCCGGGAATGTCGTTCATGGCCTGCAGCGACAGAAGCGACACCGCCAGATCGAGGCTTTCCGCTTCGAACGGCACGGTTTCGAGCGGTGCGATCAAGCCGGCGCCGCCACCGCTCAGGAAGGCCGTGTCCGCCTCGACGCGGACAATGTCGGCGACCTTGCCGCTTTCGGCGAGCGTTTCAGCCGCCGCCGGCGTCTGGCAAAACAGCACAGCCGCCTTGCCGAACCTGCGCTCGACGGCGCCCAGCCGGTCGGCAAGGTCCTCGGCCGTGCGGCGCATGAGGAAGTCCGCACCGTCGACCGGATGGGCAAGCGCGCGCCGCTTGTGCGCCAGCCATAGAGAGGTATCCATTATCGGCTGCAACGGGCAGATCCTTTGTTTGTCCACGCTCCGGGATCGTTGATATAGTGGCGCGCAGGAGCAACCACGTGGCCGATCCGATGCCCAAGATCAAGTCCATCGCGATCACGAACCTGGCCCGGTCGGTTGTCGGCTGGCCGGCGCGTATGCTGTTTCCGCCGGTCTGCGCCGGTTGCCGCCGGCATGTCTCGCAGCCAGGCGTGCTGTGCGGCGCCTGCTGGCCGAAGCTCAGGCTGCTGGAGCGGCCATGGTGCCCGGTCATGGGCACGCCGTTCACCCACCATATGGGCGAAGGCTTTCTGTCGGCCGAGGCGATTGCCGATCCGCCGCCTTTCGAGCGGGCGCGGGCGGCGGTCGCCTATTCCGGCGTTGCCCGCCAGATGGTGCAGGGGCTGAAATACCAGGATCGCACGGATCTGGCACCCTGGATGGCGCGCTGGATGGTTCGCGCCGGTGCCGATCTCATCGCCGAGGCGGATGTGGTGGTGCCGGTGCCGCTGCACTGGCGGCGCTTTTTCAGGCGGCGCTTCAACCAATCGGCGGAACTGGCGAGGGCGGTCTCGACGCTTAGTCAACTGCCCTTCGCCCCCTCGGCGGTGCGGCGCGTGAAACTCACCCGCCAGCAGGTCGGGCTGGAGCGCGGGGAACGCGAGGAAAATGTGCGGGCTGCCTTTCGGGTACCCGCCGAGGCGGAAATCGAGATCGCCGGCCGCAGGGTGCTTTTGATCGACGATGTCTACACCACCGGCGCCACGGTGCGTTCCGCCACCAAGGCGCTGAAAAGGGGAGGTGCGGCCGCCGTCGACGTGCTGACCTTTGCCCGTGTGTTGCCGGGGGACTTCCGGGCGGACGAGTCCGCGACTATATAAGTCGGCAACGAACAGCGGAAATTCGTCATGGCCGATGTCACGATCTACACCCGCATGATGTGCGGCTATTGCACGGCAGCCAAGCGGCTGCTCGAGCGCAAGGGCGTCGCCTTTACCGAGCACGATGCCTCCTTCTCGCCGGAACTGCGCCAGGAGATGATCTCCCGGGCGCATGGCCGCACGACCTTTCCGCAGATTTTCATCGGCGATACACATATCGGCGGCTGTGACGACCTCCACGATCTGGAAGCTGAAGGCCGGCTGGACAAACTGCTCGCCAACGGCGCGACGAATTAAGGGAATGACGATGGGTGTTTTCAAAGCCGCGGCGATCCAGATGCGTTCAGGCGAGAGCCCCGAACGCAACGCCGTCGATCTCGAACGGCTGGTGCGCGAAGCAGCCAGCCAGGGCGCGACCTACATCCAGACGCCGGAAATGACCGGGGCGCTGATCCGCGACAAGGAAGCCCGTGCCGCCTTGTTTACGTCCGAAGACAAGGACATCGTCGTTTCGACCGCGCGCAGATTGGCCAGGGAACTCGGCGTCTTCCTGCATATCGGCTCGACCGCCATCCTGCGGGCCGACGGCAAGCTCGCCAACCGGGCGCTGCTGTTTGGCCCGGATGGTGCTGCGCTCGCCACCTACGACAAGATCCATATGTTCGACGTCGACCTCGATAATGGCGAAAGCTGGCGCGAATCCGCGGCTTACGAACCGGGCACCGAGGCCGTCGTCACCGAGATCGAGGGTGCAAAGCTCGGCTTCGCCGTTTGCTACGATCTGCGCTTTCCGCAGCTCTTCCGCGCCGAGGCACTGGCCGGCGCCGACCTGCTTTCCGTACCTGCCGCCTTCACCCGCCAGACCGGCGAGGCACACTGGCACGTGCTGCTCAGGGCCCGCGCCATCGAGAACGGCGCCTATGTCGTCGCCGCTGCGCAAGGTGGCCTGCATGAGGATGGCCGCGAGACCTACGGTCATTCGCTGATCGTCGATCCGTGGGGCCGTATCATCGCGGAAGCCGCGCATGACGCGCCTGATGTGATCGTCGCCGAGATCGACCCGGCGCAGTCGCTTGCCGCGCGCAAGAAGATCCCCAATCTCAGAAATGCACGGGATTTCGCCGTCAATGCCGGTTCGGGCGAGGCGCCGCGGCTCAGGGGTGCAGCCTCTTGATCCGCTTTGCCCTGATCTGCGAGCACGAGCACGAATTTGAAGGCTGGTTCCGCAGCAACGACGATTTCGACACCCAGAAGAAGCGCGGCTTTGTCGATTGCCCCACCTGCGGCTCGCACAAGGTGCAGAAAGCGCTGATGGCGCCGGCTGTCTCCACGGCGCGCAAGCAGGAAACCATAGCGCTGGCCATGGGCGAGGCGCAGAAGCAGGCTTTGGCACAGCTCAAGGCGATGGCCGAGAAGGTGCGCGAGAATGCCGACTATGTCGGCGACAAGTTCGCCGAGGAAGCGCGAAAGATCCATTTCGGCGAGAGCGACCCGCGCGGCATCTATGGCGAGGCGACGCTGGACGAAGCCAAGAGCCTGGCCGAGGACGGCGTCGAGTTCATGCCCATCCCGGTGTTCCCGGACGATCGCAACTGAATTCCGAGGGAGCTTTGCGCGACCCAGAAGCGATTGAGCCGGAACGCAGCATAAGAGCCGTCGTTGGCCGATTAGCCCGCTGGGCCGCCGTGAAGCTTAGCGGTACCCGAACGGTCGACGGATTGCTCATCATAAGCGACAAGGGCACCGACAAGATCGTCGAGGCGCTTCAGCTTATTCGTGATTTTGATCCAGTGCGCTACAGACGGCTGCTTGGTGACGTAAGACAGGTATTCGTCACAACCCTTCCTGCTTCCGTCGCGCAATGGGCAAACTCCTCCAAGGCGTGCGAATTGGACGAGCGCCATATCATCAGCGAAGAGACGACGCCGGAATTGGTCGCTTCGATTATCGTCCATGAGGCCACCCACGCGCGGCTTATGCGATGCGGTATCGGCTACGAAGAGGCGTTGCGGGATCGCGTCGAGCAGGTCTGTCTGCGTCGAGAAATAGCCTTTGCGGCCAGACTGCCGACAGGAAAGGGCCGGGGCCAGCAAGCTGAAGCGACACTTGAGGCCATGCCGGACTTTTCCGATAAGGCGATGAGTGAGCGAAATCTCAGTGGTTTGCGAGATGCTCTGCTCTACCTCAACATGCCGACCCGGCTTGTCCACCTCACCGTATCATACCAGCGCTGGAAACACCGGCGCCGGTTCTCGCGGCAGCCTATGAACTGACCGGCTAGAGCATTTCACCGTTTCACGGAGAGGGCGCTCTAACTCTTTGTTTGACGCAATTCCAGGCGGAAAACTTTTCCTGGAGTTGCTCTAGCCCACACTCCCGATCAATTTCTCAAGCAGCCGAGAGAGCGTCTCCTGTTCCGCCGGCGTCAAGCCCGAGAGAACCTCGTGTTCGTTGGCCACGTGGGCGGTAACGGCTTCATCGATCAAGGCCAGGCCCTTGTCGGTCAGCCGCACGACAATGCCGCGCCTATCGTTGGGATGCGGCCCGCGCAGGATCAATCCGGACGTTTCGAGCCGATCTAGCCTGTTGGTCATGGCGCCGGACGTCACCATCGTCGCCTCGTAGAGAGCGGTCGGCGTCAGCGCGTAGGGAGAGCCTGAACGGCGCAGCGTTGCCAGCACGTCGAATTCCCCGGACTGCAATCCATAACGGGCAAACAACGGCGCCAGGCGCTCGCGGGCGATCAGCGAGGCGGCCTCGTTCAGCCGCCCGAGCACACCCATTGGCGAGACATCCAGATCGGGCCGCTCCCGCCTCCATTGCTCGATCGCTCTTGCTGCCCTGTCCAATTGTCTCACCATCATATAT
>NZ_RZTF01000043.1:24526-27040 GCF_004023175.1 Mesorhizobium sp. M7A.F.Ca.MR.362.00.0.0 | reverse complement strand
GGTCATCTATCCGGCAACCGGTGAGACCATCGCCATGCTGCGTTCGGCGACGCCGAACGTGCTGGAACTCGCCGTCGAGGCGGCGCGGGCGGCGCAGCCCGCCTGGGCGCGGCTGAAGCCGGTCGAGCGCGGGCGCATCCTGCGCCGCGCCGCCGACATATTGCGCGCCCGCAACGCCGACCTCGCCCGCATCGAGACACTGGATACAGGCAAGGCGATCCAGGAAACGCTGATGGCGGACGCCCCATCGGCAGCGGACTGCCTTGAATATTTCGGCGGTGCGGTTGCCGCCTACAATGGCGAGTCGGTCGATCTCGGCGGACCCTTCGCCTACACAAGGCGCGAAGCGCTCGGCGTCTGTGTCGGCATCGGCGCCTGGAACTACCCGATCCAGATCGCCGGCTGGAAATCGGCACCGGCGCTCGCCATGGGCAACGCCATGGTGTTCAAGCCATCGGAAAACACGCCGCTTTCAGCACTCGCACTGGCGGAGATCTACAGCGAGGCCGGGCTGCCTGACGGCCTGTTCAACGTGGTGCAAGGCTATGGCGATGTCGGCGCCGGGCTCGTCGGCCACGATGTCGTCGCCAAGGTCTCGGTGACCGGCTCGGTGCCGACCGGCCGCAAGGTGCTGTCGCTGGCCGGCTCGAAGATGAAGCACGCGACGATGGAACTCGGCGGCAAGTCGCCGCTGATCGTCTTCGACGATGCCGACATCGAGAACGCCATCGGCGGCGCCATGCTCGGCAATTTCTATTCGACCGGGCAGATCTGTTCCAACGGCACGCGCGTCTTCGTGCAGAGCGGCATTCACGACCGCTTCGTCGAGCGTCTGATCGAGCGGACCAAGAAAATCCGCATCGGCGACCCGCTCGACCCCGAAACCCAGATGGGGCCGCTGGTTTCCAAGGCGCAGCACGACAAGGTAGTGGGCTATATCGAGATCGGCAAGCAGGACGGAGCAACGCTTGCCTGTGGCGGCAACGTGCCTTCGCTGCAGGGTTTCCAGGGCGGATTCTTTGTCGAGCCAACGGTGTTCACCGGCGTCACCGACACAATGCGCATCGCCCGCGAGGAGATTTTCGGGCCTGTCATGAGCGTGCTGAAATTCGACGGTGAGGACGAGGTGATCGACCGCGCCAACGACACCGAATTCGGCCTTGCCGCCGGCGTCTTCACGCGTGACCTGCCGCGCGCCCACCGCGTCATTGCCGAGCTGCAGGCCGGCACCTGCTGGATCAACGCCTACAATCTGACGCCGGTCGAAATCCCGTTCGGCGGCTTCAAACAGTCGGGCATCGGACGTGAGAATTCATTGGCGGCGCTGGCACTCTATTCGCAGCTGAAGTCGATCTATGTCGAGACGGGCGACGTGGCGAGCCCGTACTGATCAACCCTCTACGCCTTCGGGTCGGCCGTGCTGTCCAGATACTGGGTCAGCGCACAGACCAGATGATAGAAGATGCTGGCGGGCACGTCCGATGCCAGTGAGCGGCCGCGCTCGTCGATGCGATCGATCCACAGGCCGAGCGGCGCCGGGTCGATGTGCCAGCGAAACAGCCGGCCGACGCGCGCTTCGATCTCGGGCTTCAGGTCCGGCCCGCCCGAACCATCCAGCGCGATAGCCGCCTTCACCGCTTCGGCCTGCGGCCAGCTGCGTGATATCAGGTCGAGCGGCAGGCCCTGCCGCGAGACGGCGCCATAAGCAAGGCCGGTGGCGCGGTTGAGGCCATTGGCAGTGGCCGACGCGTAAAGTTTTCTGGCAAAGCCGCTCAATTCGGCCTGGCCGCTGCGTCCAGCGAAATCAACCAGCAGCGAGGCCCACTCGAAATGGTGGCCAGGCTCGGTCCATGACCCTTTCTCTCCTGCGGATGGCTTCCATTCGGCATCGAAATACTCGCCAAGCGTCCAGCTTTCCGGATCGAAGAAATGACTTCGGAAGAGGTCGATGATGCGCGCTGCGCGGCGCAGATGGGCGCGCTCGCCAGTCGCCTGATGCCAAGCGAGGAAGGCCTCGAGCAGATGCATATGCGGGTTGGAGCGGCGCTCGCCTTTGCCGTCCGATGTCTCGAGGAAGCCGGTCATGCGGCTGTCTTCGAGATGCGCATCGAGAAAGGCGAAGGTTTCCTCGCCGAGGCGCAAGGCGTCTGGATTGCCAGACATATGCGCATGCGCGAGCGCCAGGAGCACGCAGGAATGATCGTAGGCATCCTCGGTGGCGTCGGCGACCGAACCGTCGACATTCAGCGCCCGAACCCAGCCGCCCTTGTCGGTGCGGCCCTTGCCGGCCATGAAGGCGATGCCGTGGCTGATCAGCCGGTCGGCCGGACCGTCCCAGCCGCGCGCTCGGGCGACGGCGAAAGCATAGACCTGCCTTGCCATGGTGCGCATGCGCTTGGGCTTCATCAGCGGCGAGGCGTCCAGGCCGAGCGCTTCGTGAAAGCCGCCATGGCGTTCGTCGACCCCCGATGTCGACCACAGCGGCAAGGTCTCCTGAAACAGCCAGTGATGCAC
>NZ_RZTF01000043.1:8236-24516 GCF_004023175.1 Mesorhizobium sp. M7A.F.Ca.MR.362.00.0.0 | reverse complement strand
GGCGCCGCTTTCGATAACGCGGTCATGCGCCGGCGTGAACCTGGTTTCCAGGCGACCCGATTTTTCGAGCTGCTCGACGATCTTCTTGACGTGCTGGCTGTGGCTGACCGGGGCGACGAAGGTGGCATCCGATGTCGAAACGATGGCGATGTCCTTCATGCCGATCGCCGACAGCAGGCGGCCATCACTGCGAATGTAGGAATTCTCGCAATCGATAGCGACGACATCGCCGATGATGACATTGCCCCGGTCGTCGGCGGGGCCGACATCGAGCAGCGACTGCCAGGAGCCGAGATCGTTCCAGCGGAAGCCGGCCGGCACCATGGCGATGTCTTTTGCCCGCTCCATGATGGCGTAGTCGATCGAGTTCGACGGAATGGCGGCGTAGAGTTCTAGCGGCATGTAAAGGCCGGACAGATCCGATGTCGCTGCCCTGTAAGCTGCTTCGGTGGCCAGCCAGATATCCGGCTGGAACGCTATGAAGGCATCACGCATGGCGACGGCGCGAAACAGGAAGATACCGGTGTTCCAGTAGAAATTTCCGGCCTTGAGATAGCTTTGCGCAGTCTCAATATCCGGCTTTTCGACGAAGCGCGACACATCGAAGGTGCCGCCGCTTTCGGCCGCGACCTCGATATAGCCGTAGCCGGTCTCGGGCTGTGTCGGCTTGATGCCGAACACCACCAGCCGTCCACTACGCGCTGCCTCGGTGCCGGCTTCGACGCTCTGCCAGAATTGGCGCGGGGTCGATATCTCATGATCCGACGGCACCACCAGCACCAGGCTGTCACCGAATTCGGACAGCGTGCGCAGCGTCGCCAGTGCGACGGCGGCGGCTGTGTTGCGCCCGGTCGGCTCGAACAGCGGACCGCCGCCGGCGAGTTCGAGACCAGCAAGATCGGCGTGAACGCGATCAGCATGGCGCTCCGCGGCGATCAGGAAGATCGGCGTTTCGCCTTCCGGCCGGGCCGTCAGCCGACGCAAGGTCTTGGCCAGCATCGAGCCATCGCCGGACAGATCGTGGAACTGCTTGGGGTTGTCCTCGCGCGACAGCGGCCACAATCTCGAGCCGACGCCGCCGCTCATGACAAAACTGACAATCCGCTCGGTCATTCAACTACCATTCAAAAGGTCTGGTTGTAGGCGCCCACCTCGGGGCTGCGGCGCAGCACGGCGTCGACAGCCTCGAACATCTCCCGTCGACGCTGCGACGACACCGGGCTTTCGACCACCACGACCAGTTCCGGTTTGTTCGATGAGGCGCGCACCAGCCCCCAGGTGCCGTCGTCGGCGACGACGCGCACGCCGTTGACGGTGATGAGGTCTGCGATCTTCTGGCCAGCGAAAACCATTCCATCCCGCTTCATGGCCCGAAAGTCGGCAACCACCCGCTCGACAACGCCATACTTCACGTCGTCCGCGCAGTGAGGCGACATGGTCGGCGTGCCGAAGGTCAGCGGCAGGGCGCGATAAAGATCGGCCATCGAATTGCCCGGGCTGCGATCCAGCATTTGGCAGATGGCGATGGCGGTGATCAGCCCGTCGTCATATCCGCGCCCGATCGGCGGATTGAAAAAGAAATGACCCGACTTTTCGAAACCGGCGACAGCACCGAGTTCGGCGACGCGGCGCTTGATGTAGGAATGGCCGGTTTTCCAATAGTCAGTGACGGCGCCATTGGCGCGCAGCATTGCGTCGGTATGGAACAGGCCGGTCGATTTGACGTCGACGACGAAGGTCGAGTTGGGATGCTGGCTGGAAATATCCCTTGCCAGCATCACACCGACCTTGTCGGCAAAAATTTCATTGCCTTCATTGTCGACGACGCCGCAGCGGTCGCCATCGCCGTCGAAGCCAAGGCCGATGTCGGCGCCTGATGCCAGCACCTTGTCCCGGATGGCATGCAGCATCCGCATGTCCTCGGGATTGGGATTGTAGCGCGGAAATGTATGGTCGAGCTCGACGTCGAGCGCGATGACCTCGCAGCCGATGCGCTGCAACGCCCGCGGCGCGAAGGCGCCGGCGGTGCCATTGCCGCAGGCTGCGACCACTTTCAGCTTTCGGGCGATGCGCTTGTCGCGGGTCAGATCGTCGAGATAGGTCGCGCGAAAGTCGCGGATGAAATCGTAGGAGCCGTCGCCGACGAGATCGAAATCACCTGCCAGCACGATCGCCTTCAGCGCGCTCATCTCTTCCGGGCCGAAGGTCAGCGGCCGCGCAGCACCCATCTTGACGCCAGTCCAGCCATTTTCGTTGTGCGAAGCGGTGACCATGGCGACCGAGGGCGTATCCAAAGCGAACTGGGCGAAATACGCCATCGGCGACAACGCCAGTCCGATGTCCCTCACCCGTGCGCCTGCGGCCATCAAACCGGACACCAGGGCCAGTTTGATCGACAGCGAATAGGAGCGGAAATCATGCCCGGTGACGATATCTGGACCGGCGCCGAGACGGCGAATAAGCGTGCCAAGCCCCATGCCGAGCGCCTGGACGCCGATCAGATTGAGCTCCGGCAGTTGCGCGGAGCCGGGATGGCCGAACCACCAGCGCGCATCATATTCGCGAAAGCCGGATGGCTTGATCAGCGCTTCGGTTTCGAATTCGAAACTGTTGGGCCGGGCGTCGCCAACGATGCTGAAGGACAAGACTGGAAACTCCGAATGGCAGAAATTACGAATTGTCGAGGGCTGCGGCTTAGCACACAAGGCTTTAGGCCACGTTTATTCCGGAAGGGAATCCGGGCCTTTCGGGCAATGCTCGACGAAAGCCGACGAAATGCGACAGAAGTGCCGCCGTGCCGCTTGCAGGAACCAAGTGTGGCGGCTATAAGCCCGCGGTCTGGTCACGGAGTGTAGCGCAGCCTGGTAGCGCACCTCGTTCGGGACGAGGGGGTCGCAGGTTCAAATCCTGCCACTCCGACCAGAAAAAACAAAGGCTTACGTGGCTTTTGTCGAAGCGCCTCCCGAGCGCCGCAAGGTTTCCGCAACGATTGCCGGAATTTCGATGAGTCTCCGCAACCTCCCCTATCTCGCCGTCATCGGTCTCCTGATTCTTGCGGTGTACTACGGGGTGAAGTGGCTGGGAGGATGAGGCGTCAGCCTTACGACTTCACCCGCCAGACCTTCGCCCGCTCTATCTGACGCTCCCTAGGCCACTGCGAGTGGTCTGCGGTCAATGCATGGTGGATGAACCCGACGCGCTTGTCATTCCTGCCAGCAGCCCGGCAATTAGGGCAGAAGAAGAACTTCTGGAGATCCCCCGCCATGTTCGAATGGTTGCTGCCTATCCGCTTTGCGAGCGCCACCAGATTCACCCGGCTTGATTGATTGCACCCTGTGTTGAGACAGGTTGCGCTCATCTCGGTGCCAGTGGCCAGCATTTTGCCGATGGTGTCTATGGTCAGGGGATAGGTGATCTCGGGCAGCTTGAACATTCTGGGGGATATAGAGCAGGGCTTGGGAGTGGGGAAGGTGGGGGCCGCTCTGCCTACTTGAGCTTACACCGCAGCGCCGGGATTCGAACCCGAAACTACCCCCGGAGCGGACGCCATTACTGGCGAAATTCGTAGCCGTTTTTAACGAGGTGTCGCCCGCCTCGGCTGGTAGGCAAGAGAAGCAGTCGGCGTGATCAGGACCAACCGCGTCTTAGTAATCCAGCGGTGGCACCTTCATAGCAGAATCCGCACTTTACCGCAACGATCTTGACGCCAGCCAGCGTGGTCACCGCTTCCCCTGCTCCACCACCTCAATCCGAGCCTTTACATCCTCATCCGCTATAAGCGAGGCATGCAGCGCTTTCGCTTCTTCCTCATCTCTGGTGGATAAAAGACCTCGCCATGCCAACCGTCCGTCTTCAAGACGCTCCAGCACTGAAACAACATAGAGGGGTCCGTCGTTCATAGTCTCGGATATAGAGCTTTGAATGGAGCAGGGAAGATGAGGAGCGAAACCAGCGAATGCCGCGCAGCCCTGACGCTGATCCGGCGCACGATAGAGGAACACTGCCCGCCGGGCGTGCTGCCCAGCGAAGAGATGGTCACCGGGCTTTACGGGCCAGAGTTGATGGACGAGGCAGAAGCGATATCTGCGGCCATTGTGGCCACGGTGGAGCGGTTGCAGTTGTCAGTAGTGAAGCCGCCGGCACCGAGCATCAAGGCGTAGGGGCGCTCTCGACTTTATCAGCCGCCACGCGCTGTTGAGCCCGCCGTCGAAAATGCAGGCGCTCACATTCATCGATAGCCGCCCAGATGCCTGACGGATCGTGGGCCTTGAACAGTTCGCGGGCGAGTTGGTCGATTTCGGTTATCGTCATCGCTTCTTCTCCCAACGGAATGTGCCTACGGACTGCGCTATGAACTCAATCAGGTCGATATAGCTGACTTCGCCGATCTTACGGCCATCAAACATCAGCTCACGGACGGGCGTCTTCCCATCCTCCGCTAGGCTGACGCGGATGTGCAGCTTTTGGGTCACGCGGCGCTCATCCCAGCCGGGACACGAATGCGAGGACGCTGCGGCGGCGACGGGTCTTCCAGCACAACCGGGACGCGCTCCCGCAACCCCCACTTTTCGTGGACGAGCGCTAGCCACTGCTGCGGTGGCTCAGGAAGGCCACGGATGCGCACGGCATATTCCGAATACCCGACAAGGGAGCCGTTCGCCAGCACTGTCCCAGGGTTCGAAGAAGTGTGATAATGGGCAGTCAGGATGATATCATAGCGCTCGCCCGTAGCGAAGCCGGACAGCTTGATCTTCTTGCCTCCGCGAACGATGGGAAGCTCAGGACCGGCGAAGCCCTGACCGCCTCCTGTGCCCATGGAATCGCCATGGGTTTGCAGGATCGACCAGCCGAACAATGGGAACACGATATCGGCGCCAGAGGCAGTGTTGACCGTGATCCGCTCATCCCCAGCGAACTCTCGGGCCAGGATATTGCCGATCATGATATCATAGGACAGCGCCGACATGCGCTTGGCGTGGGTCTTCTCTGTCGTCCTGCCGTGATTGCCCGGCGTGACCGTCACGAGGACAGCGCCGAATTGGTCAGCCAACATTTTGAGACCGGCGGCAATCTCGTCTGTGGCTAATGCGACCTGTTCATGCGCCGTGAGCGCGTTTGTCTCTCGCAACTCGGCATGGATGTCGCCGGATATCAGATCGCCATTGAGTGCTACGACGACGCCCTTCAGGTCGCAATCCGACGCCCAGCGGGGAAGAATGCGTATCGATGCATCGATCATTCGACGGAGCCGGCGCTGGAATATCTCGGGATTGTATTCGTTGAAGCCTGCTGCTTCCTCGCGCCTGACTACCTCTCCGCAATGCAGGTCTGACAGGTGGATCAGGCCAACGGCGCGGCCTTTGTCGTTGCCGTCCGGCAAAGCCCATTGCGGCATATTGATTGGTCGAGGGAAGATGCCCGCCATCTCGCGAAGGATATGCTCGCTGTCGGCCGCTTGCTTCTCTGCCGCCTTGGCCTTGTTTCGCCAGAAGGCGGCGTCTCGTGCCTCCATGGCGGTGGGCGGCTCTACAGAAACTGGCTCTCGTGGCTCCTCCGGGGCCGCCAGCCTCACGACATCATCCTTCAGGCGCCCCCTGTTCCGGAGCATATCAAGGGTATGCCCGAGAGTGCTAGCGCCCATTCCTAGGGATTTGGCCGCTGCCCGAATGGTAGGGTGAGAGTTATAGGCGTCAACGCGACGACGAATTTCGTCCTCCGATAGTGAAGCTACCAAGGTGCGGACTCCTGATCTGTTGCGAAATTATGGAATTGTGAGGGCCGGAACCTCTGGCGTCTTTGGCTCGGCTCCTGTGACCGGTGGTGGACCGTCGAACGAAACACCGCCCTCGTCGCCTACCGTGGCCTTTACGCCACCCTCGCCGTCCATGGCTTGCTGGAGCTTGTCAGCCTGGGAATTGCTGTAGGGCAACTTGTAGAAGACTGGCGGATTGCTGCCTTCTTTGAGAAGGACATAGATCGCCACGTTCACCTGGATATCAGCACCGACCACGGCATAGTCTCCAGGTGGCGGCTTGGTGAAGCGAGCCGATCCCGTGGGGATGTAGACTGCAAGCGCCGCGATCGTTACGGCAACTGGCAGAGAGATGCCGATAACGCGCCGTTTGGCGAACCATGCCGCTGCACAAAGCAGGACAGCCAAAGCCAACCAGGTAGATGCCAGAATCGTCATTTCTCTGGTCCCATACGTTTTAGGCCGATCGCGCTGAAGGCAATGCAGCCGATGAAGAACACCAGCCAGCAGATACCGGCATAGGCTATGGGGCTCATGCCGCGCTCCGAAGCTCTTTGAACACCGTCGACTGCGAACCGGGAATGATCGATCCCTTGCCGTCCAACGTGAGGCGGACCACAGTCCGTTCCTGCTTCGGGCGTAGGTCTAAGTTGGTGGAGACCAGCAGAGATCCATTCATCGATACTTCGATGTGGACGGGCATGGTTTCCGGCAGACTGTAGCCGTGGATATTGATCACATATTCACCGGCCGGCGTAGCTCGCGCGAATGCGCTTTCGCAGTTGATTGGAGACACATCGTTGACGATGCCCATGTCGTCGCGGAGAAGCGCCCACACAAATCCAGATTTGCGCGAGTAGCCGACCGACTTGTCGCCGGGAGCGCCAAGCCACAGATCAACGTCAGTTGGTCCGGGCGCCCAACACATCAGCACCGCGATATTGCCGGGAGGTGGGAGAGTGTCAGGATTGGGCTTGGCTTCGGGGTTGATCTGAGCAAGGACCAGCACGACGAGCGCTGTCAGCCCCAGTAGCATGTTCATGAGAAGGTCACGAACAAGGATAGGCGTCATTTCATCACCATCCAGGCATTGATGCTGGTCCACAGTGCCGCCACGGCGCCAACAAGCGTGCTACAGAAGGCGACACCCATCCCGGCGAGCAGAGACGCGGCAACCTTCTGGACGCCTTCAGCGGTCCCCAGAGAACCGGTGTCGATGTTCTGAAGGGCAATGATGAAGCCGACCACGTTGCCGATGAGTCCGAGCGTCACCAGCCAGACCTCGACGCGCTCCAGATGCGCGGTCCTGCCGAGGAAGACGCCGGCCATGCTCGCGACGAAAACCGCCGTGATCAGATAACTGATGTGCGAAACGTCATGGCTGAAAACGAACTGGACGTAGCCTAGCCAGGCAGCCCAAATGACGAAGCACAGCCCGGCGAAATTCAGGATGAACAGGCGGTAAGGTAGGGTCATTGTGCGGCCACCGTCACAGAACATTTTGGAAGGAGGATGCTTGCCGGCAGGAGCAGCAAGGTGTTCTGCTCGTCGCCATCGGTCGCCGAGGGGACGCGGGCCTTCTGGAGATACCGGCGCAATGGGGCGGGCAATTCTTCGAGCCATGAGTCCCACAGCTTGCGCGTTTCCCTGATGGCTCTTTTGGTGCGCAGGGCCTTGCCGTCCTTTGGGGTGAACGGCTTGTGGAAGGCAAATATCGCGCCCTCATCGGCGCAGGCCCTAATACCGGTGAACTCGGTGAACAGGACCATCGTGCACGCGCTGGCGCATAGGCCATGGAAATGGATCTCAGTTCCGGCGTCCGAGTAGGCTTTGTATTTTCGGTAGTACTCGGCAACTGAGCCGCCACCGTCATTCGTGATGTTGACGATGGGCGGTGCGGGCATCGGCTCGGTATGAGCGGCCGTCACCATGTAGACCGACATAACCATGGACAACGCAAACGCTAGAAGCAGAATGCCGAACGCAACCCAGAAGCGAGGATGCTCGCCCATGGCCGTATCCTTTCAAGGATGAGGGGAATTAAGGCTTGTTGAAAAACGCTTGGGCGCCGACCACGATCAGCCAGACGATGCCGGAGACGACCGCAAGGATTATCGCGCCGCCGATCTTGGAAGCCGTGCCATCGACCCAGCCCCGAAGGCGGCGCAGGAACATGAAATCGCGGCGGGCTTCATCGACATCTGCCGGCGCATCGACGCGCATTCCTGCGGCGCTGAACTCCTCCCGCACGGCAGCTCGGATGACATGGATCAACTCATCTTCCGTCATCATGCCAACCTTGCGCGCGCTCACTTGCGCTGCCCCTGTTTTTCGAGCGCTTCAGCGGCCTTGACCAACTTGTCGTCTTTGCGGATGCACGCGCCGTGAGACTGCCTGTCCAGCTTCCATAGTTCGATCATTTCATCCCGAGTTAGGTCTCGGTCTGGAATGTCTATGAGCCGCCCGCAAAACTGCTTCAATTTTGCGGAAATCTGGGCTGGCGTAGGCGGTGGCGAACTGTCGCGAGACAGGGTTGTGCAACTGGACCCGGAGAGAAGGAAGACAGCGCAAATGACCGCGAATTTCTTCATGATCTCTACCTCCCTGCCCTGTCGAGCGCCCGCGCCACCTTGCGGGGCAGGCAAATTTGCTTCCTGCCAGGAGTGGCGGCCAAGGCTGTTTTGAGGTCATCATCGGCCTGCTCGTCCTTGCGCTTCTGGGCATCAAGTTGGAGTTCAGCAGCCAGCCGGTCGATCTCTGCCTGTGTCGCCTTGCGTTCGGCTTCACGCGCCGCAATGTCGATGTCTCGCTGCTTCTGCCATGCCGTGCGCTCGTGCGTCTCGCCGGCTGCATAGCCTTGATTGTACTTATGCGCGGACCATGCCCAGACACCCCCGCCAGCAAGAAGCGCGACGATTCCATAGACAGCAATGGTCGACAGGCCGCGCGCTGCGAGCCATGCAAAGACCGCACCCATCAGGTCATCCCCAGCGCTTGTGTCAGGCGCGCGGTCTTGCGATTGGTGTACCAACGATAGCCGGCGCCGCCGATCAGCAACAGCGCGCTAACAATGGCTAGGATAACGACAATCCTTGTGACCCATTCGCTGGCGTAGGACAGCGGCGAAAGCTGCTCCTGAAGACCCGTCAGGGTGCCGGAAACACCAAGGCCACTGCCGCCAGCGCCGATCGCTGCATCGGCTGGCGCTGTGGACGGCGATGCCTGAGCATCCTCGATGAAGCCCTTGGCCTGCCCGCCGTCCATGAAGCTGGCCATCTGCGGTGTCCCGCCGGAGGCCCATGATTTGCCGATCGACCTGACTTCCGAGACGCGCGCCGTCCAACCCTTGCCGAACACCGACCATGTGTTTAGGTGGCGAAGGAAGTTCAAGCGGATATCGCAGATGCGATCGATCAAAGCGTCGTGGTTGTTGACGGCATTGATTGCCTCGATCGTGCTGAAGCCCAGGACGCCATCAACGCGGCCCTTGTAGGCAGCGCCAAGAGCGCGCTGGAGCCAGATGACAGACTGCCGAACCCCGGAGTTGACCGCGCCGTCCAGCACCACATAGTCAATGCCATCCGGCAACTGGTCGCCTTTGACGGCATCCCAATACTGGCGATCATAAATGTCGTAGACCTCGGGCATGGTGATGCCCTTGACGGAACGTGCCGCCAGCCCCTTGCCTTTGCGGTAGGAGTCATAAACCCGCTGCGTGACGCCCTTATTGGTTGGGCCGCCTGGGTCGCGGGCGTGATTGACATAGCCACCTTCATGGACAAGCAGCCGGTCGAGAGACGCGCGTTCGCGTGAAACGGCCATGGGGTTTCCTTCCGGAGAGTGCTATCGTGCGGGGATGAGGTTCAAAGTCGAACAGATGCGCGACGGCATCACCCTGAAGCGCACAGAGGCTCAGGGTAGCGATCTAGAGGCCGCGCAGATATGGGGACCGGTGACTGCCCCGAATGGCAAGGAGCCTATCGAGGGCGAGTGGATACGGGTGACGCACCTTGCCAGCGGCAGGACGAGTTGGTTTCGACAGGAAGGGACGACCCCCGAAAGGTGAGCGGTAACCGAACCGCTTCCGTTCAGAACGTTTAGGCGAGTGCCATCCTGTTCCGGTTCAATGCTAGCGAATAGGTAGCGGCCATCAATATTTCGAAGGCCGGCGTCAGCGCGATAATCTCGACCAAGCTCCAGACGAGAACCAGCGCCAACCCCACGAAAGCGCCCGTGAACAGAGGCGACGTTTCGGCCGCCTTTGCGACCTCGCGCATCACGATACCGACATACGCAAGATATGCGGCAAGGCCTATCAGGCCGAAATTGACAGCCACCCACAGGACCGAATTATGGGGATTCCATGTGACGCTGTTGCCTAGTTCAACAAGGAAGACGGATCGTGGCGCGCCGAACAGTGGGTGGTCGAGCAGAGCCACGATTCCAGAGCGCCAATATTCAAATCTGATGGTTACCGACGTGATGCCGGGGATGTTGGCAAGATCAGACCGAAACACGTATGCGACAACAAGGCCGGCTGCCACCATAGCGGACCACACCAGTGCCGCATTGATCGGTCTGAACCGGGAACGTAGAAAATAAACCGCCCAGACGATGGCCAAGAAGGCGATGCCGAACCTCGATAGCGTTAGGACAGTGCAGATCGCGAAAGCCGTCGCGAGCAAGGGCGCCCCAGAAAACAATGTTACCGCGAACAGAAAGAGGAGGAACACCGCTATATAATTTGACAGGCCGAGTGCATTTCTCGCCCTGTTTTTCAGATTGTAGAACGCCTGGTCGCCCTGCTGCATCTCGGTTGCGAAGGCTTCGCGACCGGCCGGCGTAGCAACGGCCGGCGACGAAGGCTGTGCGGTCGCCGGGGCGGCGGTCCCCTTGACGGGCCGTGCTGGCGCTACCGGCGCTACCGGCGCAAGGATTGGCGTCTCAGCCCTTGCGGCGCTCTGTGCCCTCTCCCCCGCGTAGATAGCTTCAACGTGAGTTGCATCCTGTCCTGGGACTATGAACAGACCCTTGGGCGCGAAGACCATCATACCCAACATGATCCCCGACGTAATCGCGCCGCCCACAATCATGGCTTGCCGCGCTCGTGCGTCTGATAATGTCCATGGGCGGATGGCGATTACCGTCACGCCGCCGAAGACCAAAGGCAACCAGACAGCCAAATCTGACTTCCACCTGAAAGCAGGGTTCCAGAAATTAGACGCGAATTGCAGACCGATGATCGCGCCGAGGCTCAGAAGCGGGATCGCGGCAGGCGGCAGGCGAATACTGAGTTGATCCCTGCGAAGGAATAGGAATGGCAACACCAACATGCTGACGGGCAAAGTCAATTTGACTAGCCATACATCCCCGATGAAGATGGCCGCGACGAACAGTCCGGCTAGCCACCACGACGGGAGCTTCCTGTCACTTGCGAGACTCATCTTCTGGGCGTCTCCCGGTTAGATGCCCGGAATATACAAGCGGCGCTCGCCGGTAAACCCTTTCGCTCTAGCCCAACTATCCCTATGCTGGCACCGAACCTTGGGAGGCCAATTCCTTGTCGGCAGAAAAGAAGTTCCTAGACCGCCAGGCTCCGCCTATTGCCTTCGGGATCGTGGCAGCCTTGATATTCGCGTTTGCTTTGACAATGGTGGCCGCGAGAGACGCGACCTTCTTTGGCGCCTGCGTGGCGCATGGGAACGCGGCAGACCTTTGCGAGAAGATGGTAACAGGTTAATCCGCTAGGTAATGGCGCCCTGAACGAGGGCGAACTGAATAACGATCGCCTCCGACAGCGAACCGGCAGTGTTGTTGCGCACGTCGATTGTAGCCGAACCCGCCGCGCACCGCGCGTTGAGCGAGTAGCCGCCCGGCGTGCCAACCGCCTTATGGTTGAGAATTAGAACGTCATCCGCAGTGATCACGCTGTTTGTCAGCGTAAAGCTGACGATGGCGCCTGCCGCGAGAGCGGTTGCCTGCATGGTGATCGCGCCGGTTGGGCGATTGAGTATGACGGTGGTTGTCTTGTCTGTAGCCTGCGCCACAGCGCCGCCGGCACCGGCAACGTAGCCGATACTCCCGCCAGCACTAGACAGAACGACGGAGCCGCTGAAGGTCAGTACACCTGCTGTGTGTGTGATCGTGTAGTTGCCGTTGTTGAAGTTGATGACGCTGCCCGTTGCCATGAACAGGTTGAGCCACGTCTGAGTGGTGTTGCCGAGGGAGTATGTCGCGCCTGTCGATGGTAGGACAGCACCCACAAACGACGCGCCTGTCGTGAACGATGCTATCGTGCCGAATGTGGCGGCTACGACAAGCGCCCCGGCCAGCATGCGAGCGATGTTGAACTGGCCAGCCTCCGCACCCGCCGTGACGTTGAGCAGGGTGTGAGTGATGTAGCCGTAATTTATCTTCGAGCCCGAGGCATTGTTGCCATACCACAGGAAGCCGCCGATGCCGTCGCTGACCGCCGGGGACGCGCTGTTGCGATAGATATCCCAGTACGGGCCATTGCCCGCGCCAGCATCGGTGCATTCAGCCCCGGCCACAGAGGTGAATTGCGCAGTGGTCTTGAACGTGACCGGCTGATTGAACACGCCGGGGGTGTTGCCCGAGCCGAACGTGCCTGTTCCTGCATCGGTGATGATGGCCGTGGCGTCGAACTTGTTGTCCCAGTCGATCAGGGTATTTGTGACGCCGGCCCCAATCTGAATATGGCCGACCGCACCAATGGCGATATCGTTATCCGAGATCGAACTACCAGCGCCCGACGTGTTGAGCCGGATCGAGTAGTTGGCCGCAGTCTGCCCAAGACCGACCATGGCCGCGTAAAGCGGCTGGATGGTGTTGCGGGTGATGCGCGTATTCGGGCAGGCCTGGGCATAGAGTAGCGCGCCTGTGCCTCCGGTGTAGCTGCCGAGGTAGGATGGGGTTTCCATCCAGTTCTGATCGACAATCGCACCAGTGACATTCAGGAGATAGATGCACTCCGACAATGTTGTCACGTTATTGTTGCGGATGACGAGCTGGCGCGCCCCGGCCTTCAGTGTATTAACCTGAATGCCGATGCCGTTGCCGTTGACGGTGTTTTCCAGCAGCGTGATAGAGTCGCCGCCGTCCTTGATCACCATGCCGTTGTTGAACCAGTTGCGGCGGATGGTGCAGGAAAAGATGCCGACCGTGGATCCGGTGCTATCCCAGGACGCGCCACCCGAAGTGCCGGAAAGGTAACAGCCAACCATTTCCCAATTCGACAGATACTCAGCACCTGTCGAAGCATATTCAATGCCGTAGTGCGCACCTGCATCGGTCGAGATGATCGATAGATAGCGAATGCCGTACCATGTGTTGTTGTTGAGGATTAGCGTCGATGGCACAAGGCTGATCGCCGCGCCGGTCGTGGTCGTGATGCCGGAGGTGAATGCGCTGACACCTTCAAGAACGACATTATTCGAAACGGTAATTGAGCCGTTGATCGAATACAGCGCCGGGAAGAAGAGATAGCCCGTATAAAGCTGCGCGACGTTGACCGCTGCCTGAATGGCAGTCGTGTTTGCGGTTGCGGTCGCCGAGGTGGAGGCGCCGAACATTTCGACCGTCAGGCGGCTATACACGCGGACCCAAGCGCCTGATGCCGCAGCAATGGCAGTCGCCTTGACGTATACCCCTTCCGATGTGTCGGTGGCGATCTGTGTGCTGTAGTTGCCAGCCTTCCACATAAAGACGCCTTCACGACCGGCTTCGGTCAGGAATGCCGTGGTATCCTTGGTTGTATCCAGCGCTTTCAGCGCGGTGCGCGTGGCGACATATGGCGCGGCGTCGATGCTGTTGCGGACATCCGTGGCTGCCGACATAGTGAGCAGCGAGCGTCCGTATGGGGTGGTGGTGAGCGCGGCAATCGCAGCGAGGTCCGCATCGTAGGGCATGACCGGTTGCGAAAAGGCAATGCTGGTCGTGCCAACCGTGATGTCCCCGGTGGTGGACACCTGCCACCAGCCCGCACCCGCCGTGCCGCTCGTCACGTTCACCAGTGTGCCGGCCTTGATGTCCTTGGTCTTGTTGAAATCCTTGGAGCGGCGCCAGTTTCCGGTGTCTGCCACATAGATGCCGTTGTCTGCCCCGGTCGTCTGGTCCTTCACCAGCACGCGGTCATCGGTGACCACGGCAACACCGTCGATGGTCTGCTCCCCGACAAGCGTGATGTTCGCGGTCGTGGCCACCACGCATGGGCCTTTGATGGCGACGGAGGACGACAAGCCGTCTTTGATGTCGATCTGGATGCTGGTCATGTTGTCCTCATGGAAAAGGCCGCCCGATGATGAGCGACCTTGCTAAATTTCGGAATTTGGGGTTCAGTGCGCGCCGATGTCATCCAACAGCCGGCAATTGCTTGCCTTCGTTATTTTCATTTGCGTGTGGGCGCTGCTCGGAAGCGCGGCTCTTGCGCTTCACGTCAACGTTGTTGCGGTGTTTATCCCGTGGCTTATTGGCTTCGTGTGGGGTGTCGGTTACATCACTAGCGGCCCAACTGACGCCAACTTACTCGTTAAGCGATGGCTTCAGATGATGGTCGGCGCCGCGTTAATCGGTGGCGCGATCTCGCTGCTACTCTCCTAGAGCAGACCGAGAGCCTTCCCAACCACCTGAGCAGTCGGCAAGCTCTTCGGGAACACGTTCTCCTGCCCATACTGCGATCTGCGCTTGGATTCGGTTTTGCGCTGGAACCCTGGCGAGGCCACTTCTCGCATTGAATTGAGGAACAGGTAATCCAGCACCGGGCGCGTCCAGTAGAGGTTCACATAGGGCGTGTTCTGCGTGGTGAAGTTGATCCAATCGGCAAGCTTGACCTCTTCATCTGGGCTCAACCCTGCGTCCCTCGCCTTCAGGATCAAATCGCCCGCATCGAAAGCAGCGCCGAGCGCCGGACCCATGGCTGTTTCAGCAAGCCCAGAGCCGAAGCGGTTGACCCGGCCGAAGAGATAATCCCCGTAGATACCTGCCGCCCCACCCTGCACAAAGGCAGCGGCCCAGGTCTTGACATCGGTCGGATCACGCGGCGGCCAATAGCCTCGGGTCAGATCCTTCATCGTCATAGCGGCATAGCCAGCCATGGTCAGGCCGGCTATCATCGTTCCCATATGCGCGATCTGTTCAAGCTTGGCGCCCTGCCGAAAGCCGAATGCAGCCCTGCCAATGGTGCGTTGCGAGAAGGCAATCGGGAAGCCCTTGAACTGCATGATAAAGCGGATGCCTTCGCCTGCAATCGTACCGGGGCGCTGGCCTAGTGTCGTTGTGCGGCGTGATCGGGCATCGGTCTCGATGACGCCATATGACGTTTCATCGGCGAAGAACTTCAGCACCGACATTTCCAAATCGTGCCGAGCGGCTTCCGGGCTCTTGCCCAGACCGGCCAAGGCTTCATCCGGCAGTGCGCGGATGCGGTCTGGCGTCACATAGGACTTTCCGTTGACCTCGCGGAACTCTGCCTGGCGGATGGCTTCCCATTTCGGTTCGGTGATGCCGTGCAGGCCGAGAACATGCTTGTAGTTGGCAGGCAAGTCATTGAAAGCGGTCTTGGCCCTCATGCCCATCTCTGCCGAGATCATGCGGCCCGCTGAAGCGCGTTGAATGTCGGTCCACCACGACAGGCCATTCCAGCGGAAGAACGTCTCCTGCATCTTCGACAGACGGCCTACCGGCCCATCTACAGCGGCGGCCGGCGAAACGATGTGGCCTACCAGCCCGTCAAAGCCCTCGCCGAGCAGATACGAGATTTCTGCCTGCTCACCCTTTGGGCGGCCATGCATGACGCCTTCGACCTGAGCGACAAAGCCCTTGAAGAAGCCAGAACCACGAAACTGTGAGGCAAGCCCGCCGGTCACGGTGTCTGTCATCGAGGACCAGATGGCGCCGCCCAGTTTTGCCATGGACTGCACGGCGCGGATATCGCCGCCGATCTTGGCAACGGTCGTGTTCACTGGCCGAGAGATAAGCCCGGTCGAGATATCCATTGCATCACGAAGCGCGCCGCCATCGAGCGTCAGACCCTTTAGCTGCTTGGCCTTCTCTGCCGGGGTAAGGTCCGGACTTTCCTTGATCGTGCGCTTTAGCCCGTCGACCAGAGAACCGTACATGACTTCCGGGTTTGGCCCGAGCGATTCCATGTTGGCCGCGACCTTGGCCGCAGACCGAAGATGCGCCACGATGCCCGAGACCGTGTTGCCGTAGCCGAATTCAGAGCGATAGGCCAACGAGGCTTCAGCATCACGGAAATGCAGGACACGCGATTTGCCGAGCGACTTTGCCAGGTTTGCCGGGTTGACCCGCTGTCCGAGTTCCTTTGGTGTGGGCTTGTTCGGAAAGCCGGTGATCAATGTATCATAGATGCCGCCAAGCGCTTCTTCAGCATCCTTGAGAGATCCGATATCCGGGAAGGTCTTGGCCAGATCCAGCTTGGGAAGGACGGACGCAATCCACCCCTCCTTGCCGGCGGCAATCATCTTCATGTCGTCGTGGGTCTGGGCGC
>NZ_RZTF01000043.1:2522-8227 GCF_004023175.1 Mesorhizobium sp. M7A.F.Ca.MR.362.00.0.0 | reverse complement strand
CCGTCCAGCTTGCCGATCGACGCCCCAAGCTTGTTCAGGTCGGTGCGGCTCAGCTCTGCGTATTTCGCAAACACCTTGGCCGCGTACTGGGCATCCTTGTTGCCCGTGATGCCGGGTTTACCGCCCTCTTTCAGTTCCGCCATCTCGCGAAGGATATCGGCATCTAGGCGCTGATCGCGCAAAGCATACATGAGGTGAGGCGCATCAGCCTGGATTTCCGCAAACATGCCGCCGATATAACGGGCTTCGTAAGCCCCGTTCAGCGCATGAACCGAATTGCGACCGCCTTCAACGCCCTTCTGCGTGCCTTCCAGTACAGCCAGCAGCGCCTTTCGTGGCGTCATGCCGGCCTTGATGAAGCCGGTGACAGCCTGGTCCAGGCGATCCCGAACGAGGATGTTCAGCGCGGCATGGCGCTTCTGTAGTGCTGCGGCAATTCTGGTACGCTCTGCCTCACGCTCCGCGAAGGATTTCAGCTTGTCGCCAAGGCCAGCGATATCACCCGATCCCTGGAGGCTGGCCTTGTATTCGGCCATGCGCTGGAAAGCGGCCTCGATGTCCTCACGGCTGAGCTTTTCGCCTGATGCCGCATGAGCAGCATTGAAGCAGTCTTCGCCCATCTTGTAGCGGATTTTCACAGGAGGCACCCCGCCACGCTCTTCAAGGCTTCGGCATAGGCCGAGCCTGTTTCATAATCGATCTGCGCCTGGGCCAATGTTGCCGCGTCTTCCTCGGTCAATCGGCCTTCAGCCGCGAGCTGAGCGACTTCGCCTTCTTCCGCGAACGATCCGGTCTTGGTATCAACGCGGTATTGCTCGGCAAGGTTCTTGGTGTCTTCCGGCTTGGCGACAGAGGCTTCGGCCTGCTTGACGCCTTCAGGTGCCGGGTCGGGACGGGCCGCTGTGGTATCGATGGTGCGCGGTGCAGCGGCACGCTCCGCCGGTGGTGCGATCAGGGGCTTGCGCCTGACCTGCGAGCCGTCGAATAGAACCACTTCCATCTTTTCTGGGTTTATGATCGCGTCGTATCCAGCCGCCTTGATCTTGGCCACATCTGACCGTGAAAGCGCGGTGGATATGATATCGGGAAACTCCGCATTCGGCAGAGTGAGCGGATTCTTAACATCGATGTGGACTTCGTGGATTTTTCCATCAGGAACCCCATCGGGCCTCTTGCCGATATATTGTTCGGCCAAAGTCCTATTTTCCGTGACATAGATGCCAAGCACATCGTGCTTATCTTTCGGCGTGCCGTCCCTACGGAAAGCATCAGAAAACTCGGTTAGGTCCGCCTTGCCACCGTGATAGTACGTCTTTTCACCGGGAAGTTTCCTTTTGCTGTCCGGCACTTGTTCACGATAGTCGAGAGCGTCCAGTTCCTTCCCCATATTCGTTGATGGTCGCACCGCCTTTTCGTTCGCGGCAACCCATGAGAGAGCCTGCGCACGATCTAGAAACTGACCATCTGGCGTGACAAAGCCATCGCGCACAGGGTCGCCACGTAGCGAATGCGGGAACCTGTCATGCACTGAGAAATGCAGATCGCCTGGATTACCGATATAGATCTTGCCGTCTGCATACTGATTGGCGACAACCAAGCCGCGCTCAGGGACAGTGCCGCCGCCAATTTCGTGAGCGGCACCGGCGGAATCCATAACGGTCTCTGGCTCTGGGATGTTGCCAATCTCGCCCGCCACGCGCGCCATCGGTTCGGTCGCATTCGGCGAAAGCTTGATGTCCTCGCCGTTGGCTATAGCGTCGATGCCCTCATTCAGGGCAATGCGGGCCTCCTGTGTGGTCTTCAGTGTTGCGAGGCGCTGCTCTGCCTCTGAGACCGCTCGCGCGTCCACACGCCTGCCTAGCGCGCCGTGGACGGCACCGAAAGCTGAACCGATCAGGGCAGCACTGGCCATCTGCGAAGTGAGTGCTGTCCATGATACATCATCGCCGAACTTGGCCCGCGCATCTGACGTGACCAGACCGGCAATGCCCGTGTTCAGGGCCGCGTCTGCGCCGGCAACTATCGCTCTGCCCGCAACATACCCGAACCGGCCAATAGCGGCAGCCTGAACCGCTTCGCCGAATACCGGCACATAGTTGACCGGATCAAGCGCTTGGCCCGCCATGGCCCCGACGAACGACGAGAACGGGCGTTTGGTGGCGTAATACTCCCTGACCTTCTTGGCATCGTCAGAAGCAGCGAGCGCAGCAGCCCGCGCGTCTGTCATGCCCTGATCCCACGGAATGTCTTTGCGGAAGAATGCCGAGCCCCTATAGGCATCCTCGGTCAAGGGCTGGCCCTGATCCATCATCGACTGAACGCCGCTCTTCAGCAGCGAATAAGCGCCGGGGATCGGGATAGCGGCCATGCCGTACAGCGGTTCAGCAAGACTTGGCGCCTCGTTGCCCTGTGGCGTGGTGAGGTCTTTGATCGCCGTGCCGAGGCCAAAGCTTTCAAGAATGCCGCCCTTTGCCTGGTCAACGAGGGTCGAGGTCAGGTTAAGCGGCTGGTTCATCGCGGAATCGAACAGGTCTTGACGGCTTGCGCCCGCATAGGTCGGGCCACTCGTCATCGAGTAGACGCCGCTCATTGCACGCCCATCACAGAATCGCGGATGCCAACGTTTGGATTGGCGTAGTTGTCCACGGGCTGAGGCTGAGGAACCGCGCTTGGCTTGAAGATGATGGGCTGGCCGTTATCGTCGGCAATCGCCAGTGCGGTCTTCGGATCGATGAACACATAGCCATCGCCGGAGTTGCGGAAATAGCCGTTTGCCAGCAGATCCTTAGTGTAATTCTGAGTTGTAGCTTCCAGGATGGCGGCTGTGCCGCTGGCTCGGTTGCCATAGAACTGCGCCTGGGTTTCATGCAAGGACTGCGCATAGGCGGTGGCATCGTCAGGGTTATCGAATTTGCCGAGGAATTGGCCTTTCTCCCCCCAATACTTGATAGCCTCTTCATTCGACATGATCCGGCCTTCATTCGATACGGTGGGGATCAACACCTCCTGCCCTGCATCGTTCTCATACGACATCGAGCGCACTGTACTAATCGTACCATCCGCGTTCTTCACGATGGGTCGGGTGGCAAGATCGATGTTGCCCGGCTGAACCAACCCTTTGGCCGTTCCGCTTGGACCTGCTCCCGGCAGTGCCAGCGCGTTTTCAACAGCCTTCTGGACATTGGGCAATTGTGCAGCGAGACCAGCCTGAACAGCGGCAGCGTCCTGATCCTTGGGGACAAGGATCTGCATGTTTGTATCGTTCACCGCCTGCACGTCGCCATAGAGGTCTTTCGACACGCCGGCGATTGCCGCATCCATGGTCTCGCCATTGCGAAGACGAAGGTTCACGGCATTGTTGATGAGTTTCGAATCCCGCTGCGCACGGGTGTAATTTTCGGCCGAACCATTCGACAGGCCATAGTACAGGTCGCCAACCTGGCCCTGATCCATGAGCGTGGTCTGAACTGCAAGATCGATGTCGGCGGGCTTCTGGCCATCCTTGGCTTGTCCGGCAAGCTTGGTCGGGTCAACCATCGCGGCTTGGAACAGTCGGTTGGCAGCGCCTTGGTCGCCACGCGATAGGGCCTCGAAAGCACCCTGAGTGATGTCCGGCAGACCTTCGCTGACCATCTGATTGAACAACTGGCCGCGCTGGACCGGATCGTTCGTCGCCATGATGATGCTGGCAACGGCGCCAATGCGGTTTGCCTGCGGCTGGGTCTCATCCTTGAACGCTCCAACCGCAGTGGTGGCGATATCCTTCGGCAAAGGCTGCGGGTTCTTGATGCCAATCTGCTCTTGAGCCGCGATAGATGCAGCGACAGCGCCCTGGTAATTGCCCTGTGCGGCGGCATTGCTCCACTGCTCATTCACCGCCGGGAAGGCATTGCGAACATAGGAAGCCGGATCAGCCTCACGGGCTTTCAGCGTCGTCTCGGCAGCATTGGAGAGTGTTTCGTAGCGCTTGCTTTCTAGCGCTGCCCCCTCCCCAGAAGAGACCGGCTTGGCCTCATTGACCATCGACTGGATATCGGCCGCCGACATGGTGCGCATGTCATATGCCTGCTTGCTGGTCTGCATCGAGGCGACGAAATTGTTATAGCGGTCAGCGCCTTCCTGCGGTCCATAAGCCAGGGAGAACTGGTCGGCATTGGGAACCTGGCCCGTATAAGTGCCGGTGTTCAGGATTGCCGCAGGGGCATTTGAGACGGCCACATCGATACCGGCGCGCGATTCCACGGCGATCTGGTTGTTGCGGGTGTCGACCTCGTTGTCGATCACATAGCGCTGCTCGGGCGAGAGCGTCTTGTACCAGTCGGGGTTATTCCCAGCGCCGGCCTGATGCATGGCTTTCGCCATTTTGCTGTCAGCCCAAGCCCTCACGTCACCGGCCGTCTTGCCCGCGAGAATCGAACGGTTAGCAGCGATGGCTGAGGGGCTGAAGATGGCGCTCGTTGGGGTGTCGGCTGAAGCCTTCCCAAGCTTCTCTGCCACACCGTAACCCCCGAAATGGGCGATATACACTTCGCCCGGCGTCGGCTCGCGGCCCAAGTCACGGCGCAAGCCAACCATGTTGTCTTTGGTGAAGCGCGCCCCTGCATCAGCGTTGGCTTCCGGGTCGAACTTGTTGCGTAGATGGTATTGCGCAGCAGTGCCGTCGATGAACTGGAACAGGCCGCCTGCCGACGAGGTCTTTGCCTTAGCGTTCGGGTCCATCCCGCTTTCGATCTGGGCGATACCCAGGGCAATCGCTGGTGGCACACCATGCCGCTGAGCTGCTGACGCCACGATGCCGGCTATCGGTCCCTTCGGCTTGGAAATGATGCTGGGATCTTGATCGACCGCCAGCTTGCCCCGGCTGAAGTCGGCATCCTCAATATAGGTCTTGCGGCGCGCTTCGACGGCATTGGGGTCGAGCAGGCCCGACTCCTTGCCGGCCTGGATCGCGCCTTCGATATCCTGCTTGGCCTTGGCCCTGACATCTTCCGGGGTGTTCGGATCGACGTAGAGTCGCCGGTTTTCCTCTAGCGCATTATCGAACGCCACGGTCTCGGCTTCGCGCTGGACCTGGACGCCTCGATCATTGATGCCGTCATTGACCCGCACAGCATCCGTGCCAGCGCCGATCAGCCAGCGCTCGCGCATCTTCGGGTCGCGGATCAGGTTCCCGGCGTTCTTGACCACCTCGCCTGTCTGGACCGGAGCGCGCTTGCCATAGGTTGAATATTCCGGATCGTTGGCGAACTGGTTCTGGACACCAAGCAGTCCCTTGGTTTTCTCTGCCTCGGCACGGGCGATATCAACGGTGTTCTGCTGGTCCTGCCGTTCCTTCGCGATAGCCGAAATGTCAGCGCCGAGACTGGCAAGCCCACGACCTATCGCACTCGTATCCTGGGTCGCGATCACGCGGCCAGAACGCATGTTCTCCGGGCCGCTGAGGTCTAGGGCTGTGGGCAATCTCGCCATACTGGATTACCCGAACGTGCTTGTTAGGCCCTTGGCAACGCCGCCAAAGCCGCTGAACACTGACCCGAGCAAGGAAGCCTTGCCCTCTGCCCGCTTGCCCTTGGCGCTGTCCATGAGCCCTGCCGAGCGTGAATAGCCGCCGTACATGGCGCTGTCCGCGTTGTACTGTGCCTCCCCTGCGGTCTGGCCCATGAGCTTGACAATGGTGGGCGCGTCCGTCCCTGCGCCAGCACCGG
>NZ_RZTF01000043.1:0-2514 GCF_004023175.1 Mesorhizobium sp. M7A.F.Ca.MR.362.00.0.0 | reverse complement strand
CAGCACCGGATGCGGCGGCAAGAGCTTGGGCGCGGGAATTGAGGATGGCGCCTTCATGCTTCTTCTGGATGGCATCCCGCTGGGAGGCGGCCACTTCCTCCTTCGCCCTCATCTCCATCTGCTGGGCTTCGAAGTCGGCAGCGTTCTTTTGCGCCGCGCCGGCCGCGACCGTACCCACACCGGAAACCGCAGTGCCCAAAAGGCCAATCAGTTCAAGTCCCGACATCAGCGGAGGCCCTTCAAATTTCGCATCGGTAAACCTCTTGATCGTTCTCGAGCGCATGGAACTTGAAGCCGGTGAGCTTCAGCAGCCGGGGCGAGGTCTCGTATTGCTTGTCGCGAACGGTAAAGACGTGACTTTCGCCAAGCTGCCTGGCTTTGCGCAGGAGCCGCATTGCCATCTGAAGAACAGGGCGGGCATACTCAGGTTTCGATTCCAGAACTGTGAACCACAGCCAGCATCGGTCCCCACCCCAGGCCAAGCCCCCCGACCCGGCAATCGCGCCATCATCAATCCCGATATAGGCAACCGCTGGCCAGTCGATGGTGACGTTTAGCGCTACCGCAATCTGGTGAGGATCGGCAGGATGGATAGTAAGCATCAGCCGTTGGTGGTGATCTGCAAAACAAGGGAAATCAGCGTCAGCGTGTTGGGGCTGGCGCACTCAAGACAGACGCGGCTGTCCATGTCCCATTCTCCGGGGAAAACGAACGGCTCTTCATCGTTGATATCGCTCAGCACAATGGCGGGCGCGGTCGTGTAGCCTTCCAAGACCGGCAGCGGAAACATCGGCCGGTCGTCATTGTCGAACTGCGAGCCGTAGCGAATGCCGGCGCGAACGAAGTCCGTCATGATGAGGCCGACCTTGTCGACCTTCTTCTTCTGGAGCATCGCCGTACCTTCGGCTGCGCCATAGGCGAGCTTCGAAGACTTGTATCGTGCGGTATAAGGCAGACCGGCTACCCAATTGGTCACCGCAGACCCGACCGTGATGTTGCCACTGCCGTTCACGACATAGGTGTTCGGTTCGGAGTAGCCATTGGCAACGGTCACCAGCGGAGCCCCATCGGCCCAGACAACCACACTTTCGCCGATCAGATGCGTACCGACATTGATGGTGGTCGAGGCCGGTGAATTGACGCCTGTTTTGAAGGCATCCATGACCTTGCAGAGTGTAGACGGCTTGACCTCGGTATCGAGTGCCATCTTTTCGATATAGCGGACGGTCGAGCCGTTCACGGTTCGATTGACAACGAAATAAGCCCTGTCCTGGTCATCCGCTGGCAGCACGGCGGCGCTTTCAAACGAACCGTCCGTCTCTATCGGGATGAAGGCCAAGACCTCTTCCATAGGCTCATAGACGACACAAACGCACGAACCGTCGTTCATGATGATCCAGACACGCGTGTCAGGGCGGCGCTGGACCGCAAGCGACCTCACGCCCGAGGTGAACAGGTCGGTCGCAAGCTTGCTCATCTGCGTGGCGTTGTAATCGGAACTGGTGCCATCGAACGATAGTTCGAACAGCGCTTTTCCCGACCGATCGACAAACAGGCCCCGGCTATCGATGCGGGCTGGATCCACCGACGCCGCTCCGGTTGACGACGAATCCTTGATCGAAAGGTTGGATGGGGTCAGCGGCTCATCGAGCGAGGACGACTTGCATGTCGAAACAGCGCCTTCCGTGCCAATCAAGAGGCGCTGGAGGGCAAGTAGCCATTGGGTGTCATTGACGCCACCGGTAGCAATCGATCGCGAGATTGGGCCGCTGTCGCCTTCCGTCTCATCGTCAAAGTCCTCAAAGCCATCCGACACAGAGCCCCATAGCCTGTCGGAACCGGACAGCCATAGGCGCCCCTCGGCAAAAGCAACAGAGGACGGCCAAACCTGCTCGTCCGACCACTCGCACTCGCGCCAGTCGTCGGTGGCTACCGCGCCATGGAACGGAGACAGGATTTCGATATCGACCGACGTGCTGGAGTTGAAGGCTGTTACCCGGCAGACGCCATTGCCGCCGCCGCCGTCGTAATCGATAGCAACGGTTGCCGTGCCCGACGTGTATTCACCTGGTTCGAACCCAAGTTTGTACCAGATGATGGAGTTGTCGTCCGTTTCATCGTTGGTGATGTTGGCAACAGGGGCCGTAATGTCGCTGGCGGAGGTGGAGACAGCCTTCCGAAAGCGCTTGAAACCTGTGTCTTCCCCGTCGAAAGAACGTTGCCAGCGCAGCGTCCCAACCCACGTCCCGGATACCGAATAAACCCAGTTGCGGTCGTTATATTCATTGCCGCCGCCGGCTTGCACAACGCCCGTCACCTTAAACGCGTCGGTGAATTGCCCCTCGCCTGCCAGTTCCGTCGAGCAGTTGAACCCGCCATGCCGGAGGGTAAACAACGTGCCCACATGGCCGGTGTTGAAGAATGACGCGGACGCGGTGAGCGTCCCATTGCCCTCTGTGACACTCGGTGTGAGCTTGATCGCGCGTGTTCTGCCAGTCGTGAACGGACCATTGT
>NZ_RZTF01000440.1:0-5046 GCF_004023175.1 Mesorhizobium sp. M7A.F.Ca.MR.362.00.0.0 | reverse complement strand
CGCTCGGCCTGCTCGAAGGCCAGGAGAATTCGCCTCCGAATGCTGGTGGCGTCCTCCAGCGTCTTCAGGCCCGGGGCGAAAGGCTCCCATTCGTCGTGGCCGAAATAGGCGTGGCGGGCACCGGTGGCGAGCACCAGCGTGTCGTAGGCGACCGCGCTGCCGTCATCGAGCAGCACGCGCTTGCCGGCGCGGTCGACACCGGTGACATTGGCGAGCAGGGTCGTCACATCCTTGCGCTTGCGCAGGAGGTGGCGGATCGGCCAGGCAACCTCGGAGGTGGCCAGCGCCGTCGTCGCCACCTGATAGAGCAGCGGCTGGAAGAGGTGATGGTTGCGCTTGTCGATCATGGTGATACGCACCGGAGCGCCAGCAAGTGCACGGGTGAACTCGAGACCGCCGAAACCCGCGCCGACAACGACGACATGATGCCTGGCTTCATTCATTTCGTTCACCCCGATGGCAAGATTGGCTGTCCTGGATGTAGGTATTTTTGTGCAATGCAACAACAGATGGACGGTGCCCGAGACTCGTCGTTCCATGTCGTGAATGCACATGTTGTATCGTATCGCGAGGTATAGCGTCATCGAACACGCGATGAGGTGAGGCATGGCCAACGATCGTGACGACGATGCTCCGGCGCAGTATTCTTCGCCGCCCTGTTTCATGCACGAGCTCGATCCGGAATTCCGTGCGCCTTCGAGCGACTGGATCGATGTGAGACGCTGGCGCAAGGCCGAACGCGAACGGCTGATCGCTGCGCGTCTCGCCGTTTCGGCCGACGCACGAGCGGTAATGTCGCAACGCATCGCCGATGGCCTCAACGCGATCATCGGCGAGATCGCCGGGCGCATGGTCAGTCTCTACTGGCCGTTTCGCGGCGAGCCGGATTTGCGGCCTTGGATGGCGTCCATAAACGAACGCGGCGGCCGCACCGCCCTGCCCATCGTCATCGACAAGGGGCACCCGCTGATCTTCCGCGCCTACAAAGCGGGCGACCGGCTGGAGAAAGGTGTCTGGAACATCCCAATCCCGGCCGAGGGCGATCCGGTGCTGCCGGACATCGTCATCTCGCCGATCGTCGGCATCGATCCCCAGAACTACCGCCTGGGTTATGGCGGCGGCTTCTTCGACCGCACGCTGGCAGCGATGCCGTTCAAGCCGCTGGTCATCGGCGTCGGCTACGAGCTGCAACGCATCGCGACCATCTACCCGCAGCCGCACGATATCCCGATGGACCGGGTGGTAACGGAGGCCAGCTAGTCCAGGCTGTGCTGAGATTCAGGTCAGGCCGCGTCGAAAATGGTCGCTTCCGAGAACGGGAGCGGAGCGTACTTTTCGTACGCGAGCACCGGAAGCGCAGGGAGCTACCATTTGCAGGCCGGCATCACCTGAATATCAACGCAGCCTAGGCCATTTCCGGCTTCATGCCCATGGCGGTCCTGTCGACGATTTCGCGTAGCGCAAAGGACGAATTGATCTTGGTCACATGCGGCATCGCCGACAGCCATTCCTTGTGGATGCGCTCATAGTCGACGAGATCCTTCGCCGCGATCCGCAGGATGTAGTCGTACTCGCCCGACATCAGGTGACAGGACAGCACGTTCGGGCAGCGTTTGATCGCCGCCTCGAAATCCGAGAGCGTCTTCTCGAACTGTCCCGACAGCGATATGTGCACGATCGCCGTCATCTGGTGGCCGAGTGCTGCATTGGAAAGCCGGGCATGGTAGCCGCGGATGGTTCCGGATTTCTCCAGATTGTCGAGCCGGCGCGAACAGGCCGACTGCGACAGGCCGACCTTCTCGGCCAGTGCCGCATTGGGTATCCTGCCATCCTTCTGCAAAGCCTCGAGAATGGCGATATCAATCCTGTCGAGCCGCATTTTTCGTGAATCCTGCGAATATCCAGCTATTTTGCGCAACGATTATCGAAACCTGCCGGTTGGCGCAAGCGCATTCGCAAACACCTGCGCAACGATTCGTGGTTCACTCCATCCATACAGGGAACGAGCCCAAAGGGCCGGATCAGGAGAAGAAAATGCGCGTCGGCTGCCCCAAGGAAATCAAGAACCACGAATACCGCGTCGGCCTCACCCCCGGCTCGGTCCGCGAATATGTCGCCCATGGCCACGAAGTGCTGGTTGAGACCGGGGCCGGTGCCGGCATCGGCGCCGATGACAATGCCTATCGCGCCGCCGGCGCCACGATTGCCAAGACGGCCGCCGAGGTGTTCGCCAGGTCGGACATGATCGTCAAGGTCAAGGAGCCGCAGCCCAGCGAATGGGCGCAGCTTCGCGAAGGCCAGATCCTGTACACCTACCTTCACCTTGCTCCGGATCCGGAGCAGACCAAGGGCCTGCTTGCGTCCGGCGTGACGGCAATCGCCTACGAGACCGTGACCGACGACCGTGGCGGCCTGCCGTTGCTGGCGCCGATGTCGGAAGTTGCCGGACGCCTGTCGATCCAGGCCGGCGCCACGGCGCTACAGAAGGCCAATGGCGGCCGCGGCGTGCTGCTCGGCGGCGTGCCCGGCGTGCTGCCCGGCAAGGTCACCGTGCTCGGCGGTGGCGTCGTCGGCCTGCACGCGGCCAGGATGGCGGCCGGCCTTGGCGCCGACGTCACCATCATCGACCGCTCGATCCCGCGCCTGCGCCAGCTCGACGACCTCTTCGCCGGCCGCGTCCACACCCGTTACTCGACTGTCGAGGCGCTGGAAGAAGAGTGTTTTTCAGCCGACATCGTCGTCGGCGCGGTGCTGATCCCGGGTGCCGCGGCGCCAAAACTGGTTTCGCGCGAAATGCTGTCGGGCATGAAGAAAGGCTCGGTGCTGGTCGACGTCGCCATCGACCAGGGCGGCTGCTTCGAGACCTCGCACGCCACCACTCATGCCGAGCCGACCTATGAGGTCGACGGCGTCATCCACTATTGCGTCGCCAACATGCCTGGTGCCGTGCCGGTCACTTCGGCCCACGCGCTCAACAACGCGACGCTGCACTATGGCCTGCAGCTTGCCGACAAGGGCCTGAAGGCGCTGGTCGACGATCATCACCTGCGCAACGGCCTCAATGTCCACAAGGGCAAGATCACCAACCGGGCAGTCGCCGAGGCGCTCGGCTACGAACTGGTCGAGCCGAAAGCCGTTCTCGCCGCCTGATTTTCGCGAAAACAGCTCCTTTCAATCCAGCCCGCCGGTTCCATGCCGGCGGGTTTTTTCTTGCGAGCCTGTTTTTCAGGCAAAGCATGGCGTCGAAAGATGTGACGCAACGGCACTTTGCTCATCATTGTTGCATATTTGTCATTCCCGTACCGGCCGACTCCCTGCTAGAGACATTCTGGGTTTACTCATTGGGGTACGGGCATATGTTCATTCGCACATCCGCGAAATCTTTTCTTCTTGGTGCTGTTTCTGCTGTGGCTTTGATGTCTGCTGCTCATGCAGCAGACGTCGTGCAGCCAGTGGAAGAAGCTGCCGGCTTTAACTGGAGCGGTCTGTACGTTGGTTTTGGCGTCGGTGCCGGTGCCAACGTACACGAGCTCAGCAGCGATTTTATTCCAGTCTCGCTGAACGGCATTGGTGGCGAAGGCGTCTATGGTGAGCTGACGGTCGGCTATGACTATATGGTCTCGCCCCGGTTCCTCATCGGAGGTCTGCTGGACGCTCACGTGGGCAACATCAAGACCACGCTGGACATTATGGGGTTCGACGCTTCTATCAAGGAAACCTACGGTTTCGACGCTGGCCTGCGTCTCGGCTACCTCTTGACGCCGAACACTCTGGGCTACGTGCTGGGTGGCTATTCCTGGCAGAAGTACAAGCTCGATACGAACGCTGGCTTCGACTTTGATTGGGATCAGAGCGGGTATTTTGTCGGAGGTGGCATCGAAACGGCCATCAACAGCAATTGGACGATCAAGACTGAGTATCGCTATACGGGCTTCGGGACCAAGGACGATCTTCTTTCCGAGGCTGGCATTGTCGGAGTACCGGACGGTCTCCTCAATCTTGACACCTCGCGCCATACTTTCCAGATCGCAGCCAATTACCGTTTCGGTGCCCAGAACGGCGGCGGTGCTGCCTTCGAGACGCCAGCCTACAACTGGACCGGCTTCTATATCGGTGGCGCTGGTGGCGCCGGTGCGTCCGTGCATCAGATCAACGTTCCGCCGCTCGGCGACCTGGAATTCAATGGTCTCGGTGGCGAAGGTGCCTTTGGTGAACTGAACGTCGGCTACGATCATGACTTCGGCAGCTGGGTCGCAGGCGTCATGGTCGATGCACGCTACTCCGGCATGACTTCCAAGCTGGATCTCGGCGGCGGGTCGATCAACGTCGATACCGACTATGGGTTCGATGTGCTGGGCCGCGTCGGCATGAAGATGAACGAATCGACCCTTGCCTATGCGCTTGCCGGCTACAGCTGGCAGCATTTCGATCTGAACGCTTCCGACCCGATCGGCGACATTCTCGACTGGGGTTCCAGCGGTTTCTCGGTTGGTGGCGGCCTTGAAACGGCTCTGTCCAGCAATGTCACCGTTGGCCTCGAATATCGCTATTCGCAGTTCGCCGAGAAGGACTTTTCTTCGGAATTCGGCGCACCCGACGACACCCTTACCTCGACTTCCTCTTTCCACACCGTGCGTCTCGGCGCGAAGTACAAGTTCAACTAAAAGGCCCTCCAGCCAAACAGTTGCAGCCCGTCGGCCATGCCGGCGGGCTTTTTTTATTGATCGAATCTTTCCGCGCCAAACGCAGGCAACAAAAAAGCGGAGCCAAAGCCCCGCTTCCTCGATGTCGAGATTTACCGCCGGTTCATCCGCGGTCGGCAAATCGATCGACAATAGCTTTCTATCGCGAATATGCGACGGGAGTACGACAACTGTTTCCAGCAGCTAATCTCAGCCTCAAACGCGCTCGATGCGGCACTGGTAGCAATTGTTGCGCGCCGAACGGACATGGACGTAGGCGATCTCGTCGCGTTCGAACAGCGTCTCGGCCCGTGCAGCAATTGCCGTGGTCGGGATGACGCCGCCGCTGCCATAGACGATGCGA
>NZ_RZTF01000439.1:501-5061 GCF_004023175.1 Mesorhizobium sp. M7A.F.Ca.MR.362.00.0.0 | reverse complement strand
TTCTCCCCGTCTCCATACGGAGAAGGTGCGGCAGCCGGATGAGGGGCAGCGCCGACTTTGCAAAAGGCAGATCCGCAGCGGCACGGCGGGGAAGAACTGTAACCCATCTATCGATGGGAGAGGCAGTCGTCATTCACAGTCATTGCTTGCCGGCAAAAGCGCGACCCATGAAAAAGGGCGACGCAAGCGCCGCCCCGTATCCCTGGGAGGATGATGTGAAGGTCAGGCCGCCTTGACTTCCTCGGCAACGGCGTCGGCCTGACGCGCTGCCTTGAGCACCTTGGCCCACCACGCAACATCGTTGACCAGCGCGGTGGCGGCCTGGTTCAGATGCTCGAGGTCTTCCAGCTTCTTCTCGCCCTGGCGGACGGCGAGGAAATCGCCCCAGGCGATATGGACGGCCGACTTGACCGGCGCCATCTGCAATTCGACGGCATACAGTCTAAGCTGTTCGACGGCACGCGAGCCGCCAACGCTGCCATAACCGACGAAGCCGGCCGACTTCTTGTTCCATTCATTGGCGGCGTAGTCGATGGCGTTCTTCAGCACGGCCGTCGGGCCATGATTGTATTCGGCGGCGGTGAAGATGAAGCCGTCGAATTCGGCGACCTTCTTCTGCCAGCGCTGTGCCACTTCGTTCTGCGACGGCGCCCAGGCGGAGGATGCGACCTCGTCGAAGAACGGCAGCGGGAAGTCGCGCAGGTCGACGACCTCGACATCGATGTCGGCATGCGACTTGGCGATCTTGGCGATCCACTGGGTTGGCACATCGGCGAAACGAGCGGCGCGCGTCGATCCGACGACGATGGCAATTTTGGGTTTGGACATAAGGGCTCTCCTTGCACGAAGTACTGGTATCATTTGGATACCTGCGCTATATGAGATACTGGAAACGCGATGCACAAGAAGGCACTTTTTTGTTACCGAGGCACCCACACCGCTCCGAAGACTGCCGCGCCATCTCGGAAATCCTGCAGCGCGTCGGCGACAAATGGACCGTTCTGGTCGTCGGCAAGCTGGGCGACGGACCGCTGCGTTTCAACGAATTGCGCGCTGCCGTCGGCGGCATCTCGCAGAAAATGCTGACCACCACCTTGCGCGGGCTGGAGCGTGACGGCTTCGTCACCCGCACCGTGTTTCCAACCATTCCACCGCGCGTCGATTATGAGCTGACCGAGCTCGGCCACGAGCTGCTGATCCCCGTCAGCGCACTGAGCGAATGGGCGCGCGCGAACACCATGCGCGTCAAGGCTGCGCGCGAAAAATTCGACGGCACGCACGCGTGAAACCCCTTGCACCGCAAGGGATCCAGCCCGGCACGCAACATCCGGCTTGTCTGATCGGAAATTCTATCTCGGCTGTGCGGATCGTTGCCCGAATGCACGCGCCGTTTTGGCTGGCGGATTGCCGCTCATGCCGTCCCCTGACGGCTGCCGCTCAGGCTCCTGATGCGCGGACATCGCATCGCGCGGCGCCACAGCTATCACACCGTGCGCCCTGCTTGCCGGGAGCCTGTTCCCCATGCGTGCAGGCACTGCGCGAGATATCTTCCTTCACCTCCGCGTAGGCGGTCACGCCGAGCAGGCAGGTCGTCGCGACCAGGGCTGCCACGAGCCAACCGTTCAGCAGATGTTGACGCATTGTCTCTCTCCGATTGCAGCAGGATCGGGCGCGAAGGCAACCATTGGATGTCGCGAAACAGGTCCGCCACATGGCCCCTGTTACAAACGGACCCATGCCCGGCTCGCTCTACCTGATCAGGGCTCCGAACCCAGTTTTACAAAAGACCTGACGACAGCCAGTTCGGCGCCGCCGGCGGCTTTTGTGCCGGTGGCTTTTTGTGCCGGTGGATTTTCACGATAGGAATTTTTTCTTGACTCGGTGCCCTCAGCTAAGGTACATTTCCGTCCATGGTGCTGATTGTGCTGATTTGCGCCAGAGACCCGCCGCACAGGCGGGTTTTTCGTCTGATGCTCCGTCAGCCAACGCGCCGGCGAGGGCTCCGGACCAACCCACCCGTTAACCCCGAGTTCGTAGCCCTGTCTACCTGATCCCAGCTATGTCGGCGGCAAGCGATCCATGGCAGACTGGTTACGATCGCCTGGGTGTTTTCCGCCCCGGCTGCTATCGGTGAAAGCCGCCATTCGCGTCGAGGTTCATGTCGTACAAGGAACATCCCGTCATCGACCTGCCATCGGAAGCACTGCTGCCGAGCCCGCTGCTTGTCGTCGAGGACGAGCCGATGATGCAGGTGCGGTTGCGCTCGATCCTGAGAGGTCTTGGCTATGCTGAGGAGGAGCTGTTTTTCGCCGGGTCGATCGCGCAGGCCAGGACCCTGCTCGTCGACCAGCCCTTTGCCATGACGCTGGTCGATGTCGGCCTGCCCGACGGCAACGGCATCGACCTCATCGGCTCCCTGCACGAGCACGACGCGGCGCTGCCGATCCTCGTCATCTCGGCCTGGAGCAACGAAAACACCATCCTCGAAGCCCTGCGCGCCGGGGCGACCGGCTATCTCTTGAAGGAGCGCGACGACGTCGAGCTGTCGCTTTCGATCCGCAGCACCATCCGCGGCGGCGCGCCGATCGATCCCTTCATCGCCCGGCGCATTCTGGAACTTCTGGAACTGGTGTCGGCGCCGGCACCGTCCGGGCGCGCCCGTCCTTCCACCGACAGGCCGGGGCGCGGCAAGCCCGCGCTTGCAGCGCCGCCTCCCTTGACGCCGCGCGAGGTCGAGATCCTGAACCTCGTTGCCAAGGGGCTTACCAATCGAGAGATTTCGGGAGTCCTTTCCCTCTCCAGGTTCACGGTCGAATGCCACATTCGCAACATCTACAAGAAGCTGTCGGTCAAATCCCGGACGGAAGCGATCTTCGAGGCGCGGTCGCAAGGCTTCTTGCCCTGATATTGCTGCTCCTCGTGCCGGGCGGCATCGCCTTTGCCGCCGGCGGGGCCGTGCCGTTCAAGACGATCGAGGCCGTGCGATCCGGCTGGGACGCCGCCGCGCCGCCGGCCACCGGCTGGACCAGCGTGACCTTGCCCGACGACTGGACGACGCGCTGGCCCGGTTTCGACGGCGTGGTCTGGTACCGCCTCACCTTCGACAGGGCCGACGCAACCGAACCGCTGGGCCTCGCGCTGAACTACTGGACACTGGCCGGATCGATCTCCGTCAACGGCGCGGAACTCGGACGCGACGAATTCCTCGTCGAGCCGTTGACGCGCTCATGGAACGTGCCCCGCTACTGGCAGCTCTCAGCCCCGGTCCTGCATGCCGGCACCAACACGCTGCTGATCAGGGTCTCGGGCCTGGCGCCATACCAGCCGGGTCTTGGTCCGGTGCTGATCGGCCCGCCTTCGGCGACGCGTGCCCATTTTGTCCAGCAATTCTGGATTCGCCGCGAGCTGCCGGTCTTCTATCTCGGCGTCACCGCGGCGCTTGGCACCTTCTTCTTCGTCGTCTGGCTGCTGCGCCGAAGCTTGAAGGCCTATGGCTGGTTCGCCCTGATGACGATTGCGTGGTTTTGCTATTCGCTCAATTTCGTGGTCACGAGCCCCTGGCCGTTCGGGACGACCGACACATGGCAGCGTTTTATCATGCTCTCCTTCATGGTCATGGCCGCCGCCTTCGTGCTGTTTGTCATCCGCTTCGCCGAGCGCCGCTTTCCCCGAGGGGAAGCCGTGCTGTGGGCCGCGCTGGCGATCGGCGCCGCCGCCTTGTTTGCCACACCGCATTCCCAACTCGGCCCGATGCTCAACCTCCTGGCCTTGTCCTGGTCGCTGCTTTACATCGGCGCCTGTTTCCTGGCGATCGGCCTGACCTGGCGCAGCGCTCGCCTGGACCACATCGTCCTCCATATCGTCAACGCGCTCACCATCGTGGCCATCCTGCATGACCTGATGACCTATTTCGGCATCCTTCTTGGCAATGTCTACTACGTCACGCTGACATCCCACTTGCAGATGGTCGGCATGGCGCTGGTGCTGGCCTGGAACTTCGTCGCCAACATGCGCCGCATCGAAGGGTTCAACGATGAACTCACGGCCAAGATCGAAACCGCCAGGGAGGAACTCGCCCTCACGCTGCATCAGCAGCATGAGGTCATCCTCGCCAACACCAGGCTGGCCGAACACGTGTCCCTTTCCCACAATCTGCACGACGGCATGGGCGGCACCCTGGTCAATTCGATCGCCATGCTGGAGCATGCGCCGCAGAACCTGCCGGCCGATCGCTTCCTGTCCGTCCTCAAGGAACTGCGCGACGAGTTGCGGGTGATCATCGACACCGCTGCCGACGACCCGACGGGCGGCCAGTCGCTGGCCGAGTGGATCGCGCCGCTGCGCCGCCGCCAAACGCTGGCATGCGAAAGCCGCGACATCGACTGCGTGTGGAACCTGACCGGGCTGGAGGACTGCCACCTGCCGGCGGCGCGAAGCCTCGATCTCGTCCGCATCCTGCAGGAAGGCCTGACCAACGTGCTCAAGCACAGCCAGGCAAGCCGCGTCGTCATCGACCTGCACCGGCGCGGCGAGACGCTGAGCCTGGCCATCCAGGACAAC
>NZ_RZTF01000439.1:0-491 GCF_004023175.1 Mesorhizobium sp. M7A.F.Ca.MR.362.00.0.0 | reverse complement strand
CGCCCGTCCCGGGCACCGGCCTGCGCTCGATGCGGGCGCGGGCCGGGCGGCTGGGCGGCACGCTCGACACGCGGTCGCGGCACGGCGAAACCGTGCTGGCCCTGCAAGTGCCCGCGGCCTGAGCAGCGTATCCCGGCGCGGCGGGCATAGCTAGTTTCAACGATACCCGCCCTCGGTCTCGGGTGCTATGCCCCCGGGAACATGCACGACTGCGTCGGTGCTGATCTGGGGAGCCTGGCCTTGACAGGAATTGCCATCGTCTCGAACCGCGGCCTGCTACGTTCGACCGCCCTCGCGGGCTGCCTCCTGGCCAGCCTGGCCTGGAGTCCCGCCATGGCCGACGGCGCCGGCGGAAATGGCGGCGGCGGCGGCGGCCAGGGCGGTGGCGGCATCGGCGCAGGCACATCCGGAAACGGCGGCAACGGAGGGGAATTCTCTGGCGAGAGCGGCAGCAACGGCAGCGATGGCAGTGTGGCCGGCTCCGGCGGAAC
>NZ_RZTF01000438.1:0-5082 GCF_004023175.1 Mesorhizobium sp. M7A.F.Ca.MR.362.00.0.0 | reverse complement strand
GGGTCCGGGGGCGGCCCGCCGCGCAGAAGGACGGCACCGACCTCGTCGCCTGTGCCGGTGAGATCATCGGCCTTGCCGGGTTGGCTGGCCACGGCCAGACCGACCTGCTGCTGGCGATCTTCACTGCTGCATCGCGCGCCAAGGCAGGCATCGAGGTGACGGCGCCGGTGGCGCTGGTCGCCGGCGACCGTCAGTCGGACGGCATTTTTCCGCAATGGTCGATCGCGCAGAATATCGGCATCCGCTCGCTGGCGCGGCTGCGCAGCGGGCTGCTGATCTCGCCGCAGCGCGAGGCCGAACTCGCTGCACTATGGCAGAAGAAGATCGGCATCCGCACGCCCGATATGAACAACAACATCTTCTCGCTGTCGGGCGGCAACCAGCAGAAGGCGCTGTTTGCCCGCGCGCTCGGCTCGGACGCGCAGATCGTGCTGATGGACGACCCGATGCGCGGCGTCGATATCGGCACCAAGCTGGAGGTCTATGACCTCGTGCGCGAAGAGGCTGCCCGAGGCCGCACCTTCCTCTGGTACACCACGGAAACCGAAGAGCTCGACAATTGCGATCACATCTATGTCTTCAAGAACGGCCGCATCGTCGCCAATCTGCGCCGCGACGAGTTGACCGAAGAGAAGATCATCCAGTCCTCCTTCGGCGATGCGGCCTGAGATGACGGCCGCCAGCCTCGACACCGCCGCCAGGACGTCCGCCGAGCGAGGCGCACTGGCCCGTGCCCGTCTGTTGCGCGGGCTGCTGCCGGCGCTGTCGCTGGCGCTGGTGCTGCTCGCCATCGCCTGGCTCAACCCGCGCGCCATCAGCTATTTCGGCTTCAGCCTGATGCTCAACCTGGCGATCCCGATCGCGCTGGCGACCATCGCGCAGATGTTCGTTATCGCCGGAAACGAGCTCGACCTGTCGATCGGTACTTTCGTCGGCTTCGTCGGCTGTGTCACGGCGACCTGGCTGAAGGACGCGCCGCTCATCGGCGTGATGATCCTGCTCGGGTCGATAGGCGTCTATGCGCTGCTCGGCGCGCTGATCCATCTGCGCAATTTGCCTTCGATCGTGGTGACGCTCGGCATGAGTTTCGTCTGGCAGGGGCTTGCCATTCTCGTCTTGCCCAAACCGGGCGGCAAGGCGCCGGAGTGGCTGCTCGGGCTGATGGCGTTCAAGCCGCCCTTCATTCCGTTCCCGATCATCGCCGCGCTGCTGATCGGCCTCATCGTTCATTTCGGCCTGATGCGCACTTCCTATGGCGTGATCCTGCGCGGCTCCGGCGGCAATCCGGCGGCACTCGGCCGCGCCGGCTGGTCGCTGCTCAAGACCAAGATCGTGCTGTTTGCGCTGGCCGGTCTGTTCGGCGTGCTGTCCGGCATGGCGCTGATCGGCATCACCACCTCGGCCGACGCCAATATCGGCAATGGCTACACGCTGCTGGCGATCGCCGGCGTCATCCTCGGCGGCGGCGAATTCGTCGGCGGCCGGGTGTCGCCGATAGGTGCTGTGATCGGCGCGCTGACGCTGGCGCTGGCGGCCTCGCCGCTGCTCACCTTCATGCACATTCCACCCGATTGGCAGGTTGCCGCCAACGGCGCCATCCTCATCATCGTGCTGGCGGCGCGGGTGCTGATCAGCCGCAAGGAGAGGTGAGCGATGACATCGGTGAAATCGCTGCTCGCCAAACCCTGGATCTGGTCGTTCATTGGCGCGCTTCTGGTGTGGCTGGCGACCATCGCCTTCACCGGCGGTTATGGCGCCGGCGGCATGGTCACCGCGGCCCTGTCGCTGGCGGTGTTCACGGTCATTGTCGGCGTCGGCCAGATGTTCGTCATCACTCTGGGACCGGGCAATGTCGACCTGTCGCTGCCGGCCAATATCGGCCTTGCCAGCGCCGTCGCGATGAAAGTGATGGACGGCAACGATTCCATGATCGCGGTCGGGCTGCTGGCGGCGCTTGCCTGCGGGGCGGCGATCGGCGCCGCCAACTACCTGCTGATCTGGGCGCTGCGCATCCCACCGATCATAGCCACTTTGTCGGCCAGCTTCATCATCCAGTCGATCGACATCAGCTACGGCCGCGGCCTGCAGATCAAGCCGCCGCCGGGCTTCGCCGATTTCGCCAACTGGCAAATCCTCGGCATTCCGGTGCTGGCCATCCTCACCGTGCTGTTCACCATCGGTGCGGCGGTCGCCCTGCAGCGCATGATCTATGGCCGCTCGGTGCTGGCGATCGGCCAGAATATCCGCGCCGCTTGGCTCGCCGGCGTCAATGTCGGCCGCATCCGCTTCCTCACCTACACGCTGTCGGGCGCGCTCGGCGGCATCGACGGCGCGCTGCTCGCCGGCTATTTCCGCGGCGCCAATGTCGATATCGGCAATGAATATTTGCTGGCCTCGATCGCCGTCGTCGTCATCGGCGGCACGTCGGTGGCCGGCGGCAAGGCCAATGTGCCTGGCGTGTGGGGCGCGGCGCTGTTCCTGGTGCTGCTTTTGACCATGCTCAACACGTTTGGGGTGAGTGCCGGGGTGCGATTGCTGCTGACGGGGCTGATCATTGTCGGGGTGATCACAGCGGCGGGCGGGCAGAAGGCGCCGCGGTAGGCTCCGCCTTCGTCGTCCCAGGGCTGTAATCATTGTGCCAGGCCGATACCCGGTTCCCTTCGACGTCATGGCGCTGTAAATCCCGTTCGCGCGGCCACGGTCGCTGAAAAGAGCTGGGAGGTGTGCGTGTCCGATTTCGTGAAGATCCACCGTGACGGCGACGTCGCCATCGTCACCATCGACAATCCTCCGGTCAACGCGCTGAGCTTCCATGTTCGCGAACCGCTGATGCAGGCGCTGGTTGAGTTGCGCGACGATGCTTCGGTTGCCGCCATCGTCATTGCATGCGCCGGCCGGACCTTTGTCGCTGGCGCCGACATCACCGAATTCGGCAAGCCGATGCAGCAGCCGGAGCTGCGCGCCATCGTGGCTATGCTGGAGACCATCGCCAAGCCGACGGTGGCCGCCATCCACGGCACCGCGCTCGGCGGCGGGCTGGAGCTGGCGCTCGGCTGCCATTTCCGCGTCGCCGATGCCGGCGCCAAGCTCGGCCTGCCGGAAGTCAGGCTCGGCCTGCTGCCGGGGGGCGGCGGCACGGTGCGGCTGCCGCGCCTGGTCGGCGCGGTGAAGGCGCTCAGGATGATCGTCTCCGGTACGCCGATCGGTGCGACCGAGGCGCATGCCGCCGGTCTCGTCGATGCCGTCTTCGAAGGCGATCTGACGACGCATGCCGTGAACTTCGCCAGGGAAATTGCCCGCAAGGGTGGCCCCTTCACGCCGGTGCGCGATCGCAATGAGGGGCTCAAGGAGACCGACCTCGTGGCTTTAGACGCCGAGGCTGCGGACCTCGCTAGGAAGGCCCGCGGGCTCGAGGCGCCGATCGCCTGTGCGCTGTCGGTGCGCAATGCCGTCACGCTGCCCTTCGATGCGGCGCTGGCGGCGGAACGTGCGTTGTTCGTGAAACTGGTCGGCAGCGACCAGTCGCGGGCGCAGCGGCATTTGTTCTTCGCCGAACGTGAGGCGGCAAAGGTTTCGGGAAAAGACATCGTCAAGCGCAGGATTTCCCGCGTCGGCGTCATCGGCGCCGGCACGATGGGCGGCGGCATCGCCATGGCCTTCGCCAATGGCGGCTATCCCGTGACTTTGCTGGAAACCAGCCATGAGGCATTGCAGCGCGGCTTGGCGACGATCGACAGAAACTACTCGGTGTCCGTCACGCGTGGTTCGCTAAGCGAAGTCGCCAAGCGCGAGCGGCTCGCCCAGTTCAAGGGCTCCACCGACTATGCCGATCTCGCCGATTGCGACCTGATCGTAGAGGCGGTGTTCGAGGACATGGCGGTCAAGAAGGAGGTGTTCGGCAAGCTCGAAGCGGTGGCCAAACCGGGCGCGATCCTCGCCACCAACACCTCCTATCTCAACATCAACGAAATCGCCGCCTCGACCTCGCGGCCGCAGGACGTGCTCGGCCTGCATTTCTTCTCGCCGGCCAATGTCATGAAGCTCCTGGAGATCGTGCGCGCCGACAAGACCGCGCCCGATGCGCTGGCGACCGTCGTCGACCTGGCGCGGCGGATCGGCAAGGTGGCCGTTGTCGTCGGCGTCTGCCACGGCTTCGTCGGCAACCGCATGCTGGCCGCGCGTGGCTCGGAATCGGAAGCGCTTCTTCTGGAAGGCGCGACGCCCAGCCGGATCGACCAGGTATTCACCGATTTCGGCTGGCCGATGGGGCCTTTCCAGATGGGCGATCTCGCCGGTCTCGACATCGGCTGGCGCAACCGCAAGGCGCGTGGCTTGTCGGCCGTGATCGCCGACACGCTGTGCGAGCAAGGACGTTTCGGCCAGAAGACCGGCCGGGGATTTTACCTTTACGAGGCTGGCGCGCGTACACCAGTGCCGGATCCCGAGGTTGAAGCGCTGATCCGCGACAAGGCCGCGGAGAAGGGCATCGTGCCGCGCGCGATCAGTGCGGAGGAAATCATCGAGCGCACGCTTTACCCCCTGGTCAACGAGGGCGCCAAGATCCTGGAGGAAGGCATAGCGGCCCGTGCGTCCGACATCGATGTCGTCTGGGTCAATGGCTACGGCTTTCCCATCGGCAAGGGCGGGCCGATGTTCTGGGCTGGCCTCGAAGGCCCGGCCAGGATCATCGAGCGGCTCGAGTACTGGCATCAACGGACAGGCAAGGACGTGTTCAAGCCGGCGCCGCTGCTGAAGCGGATGGTCGAGACCGGGTCGTGGAACGGCGACGCGATAGCCTGATCAATCGTCATGGGCAATCCACCCAATTGTCGAGGTCTGCGCTGCCCCTCATCGCCCTGCCGGGCGTTCGTTGTTCGAAAAGCCAAGCAGTTGGCTTTTCGTCCGGTGCGCGGACCACGCCTCGACTCCCCGTATAGTGACGGGGAGAAGGGGCTCGCGGTAACCTCGTCGCCTGTCTTGCAACGTTGGAGATTGGCGAAACCGGGAATTACTGCGCCCCTCTCCCCGTATAGGGACGGGGAGAGGATGCCGGCAGGCAGGTGAGGGGCAGCGCCGGCGTTC
>NZ_RZTF01000437.1:0-5094 GCF_004023175.1 Mesorhizobium sp. M7A.F.Ca.MR.362.00.0.0 | reverse complement strand
GGATGCAGCGCGTCGAGGCGACAATTTTTGCGGCCAGCGATCCCGTCACGCGCGAAACGCTCGCCCGCATCGTCGGCAAAAGTTGCAGCATCGACCTTCTCATCGACGACATTCGCGAGGAGCTGCGCGGCCGCCCTTACGATCTGGTTTCGGTCGCCGGCGGCTGGAAACACCTGACCCGGCCTGCCTATTCCGACGCCATCCGCGCTGCTGTAGGTGGAAGTGGGAAGACGGCCGACCTTACGCAGTCGGAGGTTTTGGTGCTGATGTGCATCGGCTACTTCCAGCCGATCACCCGCGCCGAGTTGTCGTCTTTCTTCGGCAAGGAGATCAGTCGCGATTTTATTGGTCATTTGCGCGGTGCCGGCCTGATCGCTTCCGGTCCGCGTAGTCCGACGCCGGGCGCGCCCTACACCTACGTGACGACAAAAGAATTCCTGCTGGAGTTCGGGCTCGACACGCTGCGCGACCTGCCGGATTTCGAGGCGTTGGAGGATGCAGGCCTGCTGTCGAAGGAGAAGTTGCTGGGCGGGGACATCATGCCCGACTTTGCCGTCGGCCCAGAGGGTGTCGGAGGCGAACTCGACGAATAGCCGCGGCGCATTGTGTGTAAGGCTTGTCCGAAATTTGTAGCATATTTCTGACGTCTCAACCGTGATCTCGTCCGAATGGCCTGCTGCCGGTTTTTCGGACACGAGGTTAAGCTAGCATAGCTTGTTCCTCGAACTCGACGGGGCTCAGATAGCCGAGCGTCGAGTGCCTTCGCCGAGGGTTATAGGGGCCGGAACAAGATTTGCTTTCCCAGACACGCTAAGGTCGAACGAAGCACGAACAGCTGTTTGTCCCCTGGATAAGATTACCAACCGATTGCGATCGATCTTGCAGCGACCATAAGCTCGGCTCCTTCATAGCGAGGAGCGAACGAATGGGCCGAAGAAGGCTGGTCAATGCGGCGGAGGCAAAGGTTCTTTTTGGCTTCCCGTCTGACGAGGATAATCTGCTCCGGCACTATACTCTCGATCCAATTGACAGGTTGCAATGTGAGGTGCGTCGCCGCGCGCATAATAAACTGGGCTTCGCCATCCAGCTTTGCGTCATGCGGCATACTGGGCGTCTCTTGGGAGAGGACGAGCAGCCTCATGCGACGGTCATCCGCTACTTGGCCGACCAGCTCACACGTTTCGAGCACAGCCGTTTCCTGACCGAACATCTCAGCCTGCACATAGCCAACAAGAACGACCGGCGTGCAGCACTTCTGGCTGCTATCGACGCAGCGGCTGCCGGGGACAAGCGTTTCGCAAAGTCGCGGACAACGGAGGGATCGAGTTCCGTTTGCCTTGTTGCTGTTAGGAGTGATTGATTTCGGTTATTTCGCCGCCGGTCAAGAGTGTGGGTGTTTTTCGCTTCGCATGCTGTCGCCTTCGAGCGTTATGCGGTGGGCGTTATGAACGATGCGGTCCAGAATTGCGTCGGCTAAAGTGGCCTCCGCGAATGCTTCATGATGCACCTTTCCTTGATCGCCTGGTCCGTTGCAGTCGGCGTTGAAGTTGATCGATCTGGTCGCTGGAAAGGCTGATCTGCCAAGGCTGGCCTTTCGTGCTTTGCCGACCGTGTACAAGGCCCTGGGCCAGGTAGTCGAAGATGGTTTGAGCAGTCACGCCGATTGCAGCGGCTGCGCCCTGTACAGAGTAGGTTCCATCAGGCCAGCGCGGCGGATTGGCTGCGACGCCGTTGATCTTGGCTGTGGGGATTCCCCAACGGTGGCGTAAGAGCCAGATGTTCTCATAGCTGAACAGCTTCCCTCGCGCCGAGCGGACGCCCTCTTCATTCAATATTTTAGCGATTTGCCTGTCCATATCGCCCGCAGCATTGAGTTGCGTGATCCGCTGACGCACAAGCTCAAGTTCGCCATAGTCTCGATCGTAAGATTGAACTCGGCGTTGGATTTGATGTTCGCTGGTTGCGCCGGTCTGCCAAAGAATCCTGATGGCGACCTGGCCGCGTATCTTCTTCTGGTCGAGAACGACCTCCTGCACGATGAAGCGCAGGATACGTTTGCGGTCTTCTGGCTGGGTGGTTTCTGAGTGCCAGATAGCCGGCAAATTCTCGGCGAGTTCCTGAAGCGCCGCGTGATCCTGTGCCTGTAACACCAAGGGCTCTCGGTCTCTCCACCGACGATATTCCTGCTCGATCTCATCGACCAAGCGCAGCTTGTCTTCCCATGCCTTTTCCAGGGTTCTGGCGACGAGACGATTTTCCGGTTCCACGGTGTCGTATTGTCGTCGAGCCCGCTCGGCGTCATACCGCGCACGTTCCCGCCGTAGCGCCCATTGTTTCTCGAGGCTCCGCGTTTCCTCCGCAATCTCGTCGAGCGCAGCGATGGCGATGGCGATTTGGTCAGGTTCCAACGCCTTCAGGAGGGTTTGGGCAACCAACTCATCTACTGCGGGCGCCCGAACCTCCTGACAGAGAGAGCTGCCGGTCTGGTTGCGGTCCGCCAGGCAGCAGTAGACGGGGCATGCACTGTCGGGGCCGCTATAGCGCACGGTCATGCGCCGTCCGCACTGGCCGCAGACCGCTGAGCCCTGCAGCAAAGCAATGCCCTTGCGTGGCGCGCCGCGGTGGCCGGCCTCGTATCGATTGGTGTTGTTGGCGAGGCGTCTCTGATTGGCCATGAACTCCTCCCAGTTAATATAACCAGGGTGTGCGTCTTTGATGCAAACCGCCCAGTCGTCAATGGCCACCTTCGAGGTTGCGCGGTCCGAACCTGGACCTTGGCGGACCGCATTTATTCGGCGCCGGCCGTAGACATATGCGCCGGCATAGGCCGGGTTGTGCAAAATATGATGGACATGGGCGATGGTGGCGTCTCGCCACACCAGCTCATGGGGCGCCGGCCCGCGAAGCGGCCGCACCGGTACGCGTAGGTCATGCGTGCGCAGGTAACGCATAACGCGTCGCGCGGTCTGAAGCTCTCTAAATTTGTCGAAGATCAGACGCAGCCGAGCCTGAACCTCTCCATCAGGGTTGAACACGATCTGGCCGGAGCGGTTGTAGGTCAAGCCACCTGGCAGCGGTATGCGAAGCTCGCCCCGCGCAGCCTTCTGCCGCTCCCCTTGATGCAGGCGGATGCGGATCTGGTGCAACTCCGCTTCGCTCATGATCCCCGAGAGCCCTAACAGTAGCCGGTCGTGATAGGCGCAGGGATCGTAGAGGCGCTCGCCATCGGCGATGATAACGCCGAACAATGAACACAACTCGAGGAGTTGATGCCAATCCCGGTTGTTGCGCGCCAATCGAGATGCATCGAGGCTGACCACCAGACCCGCGTTGCCGAGCCCGATCTCGGCGATGAGCCGTTGGAAGCCGCCACGCACGACTTGGCCGTTTCCCGATTTTCCAAGATCCTCATCGATGACGACGACACGATCCGGCGGCCAGCCCAATCTGACGGCGCGGTCCACCAAGCTGTACTGAAGTTCGGTGCTTTCCTGATGGTGGCGCACCTGGTTTATCGAGGATTGGCGCACATACACGTAAGCGAACTTTGAACGCCGGACGGCCGTGAGCCGCTCGTCAGAACTGCTCGGAATAGCCAACATCAAACCGCTCCCTCGCCGCTGGCGCGTTCGGCGGCATCCGGCGGATCAGAGTCGCGAGCATCTGCGCGACTTGGTGCTGAGATACTGGTGGGAGATTGTTCCAAAGGCTGGGCGTATCTGGCTTGATCCGCACCAGTGGAACACTGGTGTCCGGTAGAGACACCGCAATCCGATGCGCCAAAGCATGAGCAACCATCGCAACTCGCTATTGAGTTACTAAAGGTGATTCGCGCATAATACACTAAAGGAAGCAAAGTCAGAACGGATATTAACTTTCCCGCCCCGCTACGATGTTCACCATCATCATCGCCAGCAGGCGACAAATCCGTCACTGACCGGCGGATATTGCGTGACCGTCCATCCGGAAGGCGGATGACAATAAAGGCAGGTCCGCGCCCCGACCGAAGTGATGCCACCTCAAACCGCTGTCCACAGAGCGCATGTCGACGGTCAACTACCGTGACATGAGACACCAACCGATCAACAACAGGGGTATCCTGCGTTGCTTGGGTCGCCGATCATTTCATGCCAGGCGGCTACGGGAATTTGAGCCGTGATCAGCGTCGATTTTCGCCGGTACCGCTCCTCGAAGATTTCCAGCAGATCGAGGCGCTGCCGATCGCTCAGCGTATGCGTTCCCCAGTCATCGAGGATCAGCAGTTGGACACGGGCAAGCTTGTCGATGAGGCGCGGAAAGCGTCCGTCGAGCCTGGCAAGTGCGAGATCTTCGAAGAGCCGCGGCATTCGAACGTAAAGCACGGAATAGTCGAGCCTTGCCGCCTGTCTTCCAAAAGCGCAGGCAATCCAAGTCTTTCCGGTGCCCGTTTGGCCTGTCAGAATCAAGTTCTCGTTTGCCTTCAGCCATGCGCCTTGCGCCAAGGACAAAACGTTGCGGCGATCAAGACCGCGGTGCGTGCTAAAATCGATGTCTTCGATCGATGCATTGGCAAAACGCAGCTTTGCAGTTGCCAGCCGATTGGTCAGTCGTTTGTCTGTTCTCAGTGCGATCTCGCGGTCGAGCATCAGGCCGAGCCGCTCGTCAAAGCTGAGGTCGTTGCCATGGATCTGCTCGGCAAGCTCGCGATAGGCCGTTGCCATTCCGGCAAGGCCGAGCGTGTGCATTTGATCTAGGGTTGGATGTGTCAGCATCTGGGTGTCTTCCTTTCTCATTGATAGTAGGTTTTGCCGCGGATATTGCCGTGCAGCGGTGCCGGCTTGACGGCCTCGCTTGCGGGTGGAGCTTGGTCGAGACCCGATTTGAGAATGTTGGCGACGGATGAATAGCTCAGTGCATTGATGGTCAGGGCACGCTCGCACGCCATTTCCAGGCGATCGGATTTGTAGCGTCGCGCCAAGGAAAGGACGCCCTGCGCGGATCGATAGCCTTGTTCCGGATGCGGGCGGTCACTCAGCAGAGGCTCGATAAATATCGCCGTATTGCTTCCGACTTTTGCCGCTTCCTTGCGCAATGTGTGAGGCGTCGTGTTTGCAT
>NZ_RZTF01000436.1:0-5118 GCF_004023175.1 Mesorhizobium sp. M7A.F.Ca.MR.362.00.0.0 | reverse complement strand
GTATTCGATAGTGTCGCGATCAAGGTGAAAAACAAAAAATCACCAGGGCGACAAACGAGAGGCAAAGACAATGATCAATTCGCGTCCGGCGGCGAAGACCGCCAACGTATCCGACGATCGCCGCGAGGCTATCCGTTCCCTGTACATGGAATCGCTGCAGCTTGTTGAGCGGCTGCACCGCCGCCTGCTTGATGTGATCAAGGACGAATTCGACCGCAACGGCCGTTCCGACATCAATGCCATCCAGGCGCTGCTGCTGTTCAACATCGGCAATTCCGAACTGACCGCCGGCGAGTTGCGCTCGCGTGGCTATTATCTCGGCTCGAACGTCTCCTACAATCTGAAGAAGCTGGTCGATCTCGGCTTCATCAATCACCAGCGCTCGCGCATCGACCGCCGTTCGGTCCGTGTCTCGCTGACGCCGAAGGGCAACGAGGTGGCGGAAGTCGTTGCCGGCCTCTACGAGCGTCATGTCGGCTCGATCGAGCAGGTCGGCGGCATCAACACCGACGAGTTCAAGCAGATGAACCGTGCTTTGCAGCGGCTCGACCGCTTCTGGAACGACACCATCGCCTACCGGATGTAAGGCGCCGCATCGGATCCGGCCCGCGCCACAGAAACGCGGCCGAAATATCGACCTTCAGTCAGGGCCGGTGCCGAGAGGCATCGGCCTTTTCTTTTGAGTTTGTGGAGGCAACGAGTCTGGAAATGCCCAAATCACACATTCAATCTGCGACTCACTGAAAAGCTAATTCCTTTGCCAGCAGGGCTGGGCGGAGGCGCGCCATTGGCTCCTGGGAGGGCGGGATGGCAAAACCACTTGTCACGACTAAAAGGGTATCTCGTCGTCCAAAGACCGATCAATCTTTCCCTTCGGCCCTTCGATCTGCTTCTTTGGGGGTTCGATACGCTTCTGCGGCGACGGCAATTTGAACGGCTCGGGCTCCTCGCCTTTCACTCTGGCGATGATCCCTTTAATTCGGTCCAGAAGCTCGTTGACCGGATTTAGCGTCTTGCCGAGAGCGTCTCCCAGATGTGCTACCTCCAGCCCCGCCAGCATAAGGTTCTGAAATTGGGTTCTGGCACGGTCAACATCGGCAGCTAACGCATTCAATTTATCGAAGAGCGAGTTGCGCTTCTTTTCGTCGATATCTGCTTTGGTCAAAATTTCTCTGATACCGTTGATGAGATGGTGGATGCGTTCCTTGTCCTCGATCGCAAGGCTGACGGAATACGTCTTTATGACCCGCTGCTTTCGAATATGTGTTTGCATCACGTAGCTTTTGACGAAGTACGAAAACAGCCGGTACTGAGCGTAGGCATCGTCGTAGGTGGGAAGCTCCCACGATGAGAAGGCTTCAATCTCAAAACCTCTCGCTGCAGCGAGAACATTGTTAATGTAGTCGATGTGGTAGTGGCGCGTATCCTCGCGGTCTTCAGCGTCGTGCAGCTGTTGAGCTAGCTCGCCGTTGAATCGTTCAACGAGTTGCGTAAACGCAATTTCGTCGTCTTCATCAAGGCCACTTAGGTTCATTGATCCCCCCTGTGCCGCAGAAAATATAGATACAGTGTCGATGGATACAATCGTTCAATAGTGCTCTACGCAAGAATTTGTTCTCTATTCATACCAAACGTCCTTTTCCCCGTTTGGCTGGTCGTTGTTTCGGCTATGGCTTCAGCGGGCAGAATTTTGCGCGAAAATAGGCAAGCGCCTGCTCAGTCTGCCCCGGCTCGTCGGCCGATTGTTTTGGGTTCGCACGTAAGGTCGCGGATCACGACGGTACGCTATGACTTAGCAACCTTAGAGGCCAAGCCCAAGGCGCGTGAAATCGTCTTCACTACATCGTCTTCGGCCGCAATAGTGATTGGAAATCCAGATTTATCGAGCACTTGACTACGCAGTTCGATAACAAGTTTTCCATCGACATTCTTCAGATCGAACAGGTCGGCTTTACCCTCGACCGCGCCTTCAGCGAGGCCATTTAGGTCGATGTTTACATCCCCTTCCCGCACGCGAGCGAAGGCTGGCGCAGCTACCGCTAGCAATATGTCACGGAGCGCCTCAGCTTCGTTGATCTCTTCTGTCGCCGCAGCTTTCCGAAGACAGCGGATCACATCGTCGAATTGCGTTTCGATATACAAAACTCCCACCCCAGTAAAGGCTGCAAGCGCGGCTGCGGCTTCCGCTGGTTTCGCAGAGACAGTACTCGGATCTGCGTGAAAATAGTAATCTTCAATGGTACCCCTTCTGAGGATAAAGCAGCCTTCCTCCTCCAAAAGGGCAAGAAGAGCCGAAGTTCGTTTCCTCAAATCGAACCAAATGCCACCGAGAGCTTTGACAACAGAGTCATTGCGCGACATCAATGAAACGAATGCAGCGCGACGCTTCGCCTCCTTCTCATCCTTCCCTTTGTCCCGCCTCAACCAATAGGTAGTCTGCTCAGCGAGAGGCTGGATCAACGCCCATTCCGAATCCACGGCCTTACAAAAATCGTTGTAAATGGCGCTTCCTAGGTTCGTTGCACCTGAAGCTCCTAGTTCGACAGCACGACTATTAGCTGTTGCGGTGTTCAGAAACAGGTTGATCACATCGACTCCGTCCGCGAACGCATCGGCGTCTGCCATCAGCAACGGGCTTTTCCCTAGAAGTCTCATCAGCTTTATAACAGCCGGAAATTCGCCTTTCCCGATAACTGGCAGCAGCTGGGAGCCACCCGCCTCGACATGGATACCCAGCAAGCTACAAAGGCCGGCAGAAACGATTGTGTCGGAAGGTCCTTCTACAAGAAGCGGGGTGCGAGAGAAGAAGGACAGCTTATGCTCTTGCCCCATTCTGGCTATGAGCTCGGCTACCTTATTGCTCCTTAGTACTTCGGAATCGGGCGTGATCTGAATCGGTTGCTTTTCGACGTCCTCACAGAGAACAATGCTCGACAGGTCCGCAGGGGCCTCTACCCTCAGAAACTCAGTCGAGTGCGTGCAAATGACGATGATTTTTTTGTTGCTTCCGTTCTCTGGTATGCCGGCTACGGATAGCATTTCGCGAAGCAAGAATGCTTGAAGTTGTGGGTGCAGTGACACCTCGGGCTCGTCAATCAAGAGGGCGCCAACCTCTTCATCATAAATCGCCGCCAAAAGCCCGGCCAGATGAACCAGTCCCGACGCTTCCCTGGCTGAGGAGTACGCTTTTTTACCAATGGCTGTGCTTACAAAATTGATCTTCAGGCTACCCCCAGGCCAACCTATCCTAATGTCTCGTCTAAACAGTTTTCTGAGCCGTTCGCCTATTTTGATCAGAATGTCGGGTCGCACAGCGAGAGTTTGAAATCCGCCCTCTAAGGTTTCTATCTGGTGACGACGCAGCGTATCTTCCAAGGTGCCGTGCGTGGCTTGGTCGTATCTTGGGGAGCCACTGCGATGGCCGTCGAAATCGGAACGAAATTGTTCCATCATCCCGATGCGCCCGGCCGATATGAATCGAACCCTCTTGCCGGATACATGCGAGCCCAGCGGACCAGGCATCGCACGCAACAGGTGTGTTTTACCCGAGCCGTTGGGTCCAATGATTGCTGTGAAGCCGTTGTGAAGCGTGACAGAACGCTCGAAGGATTGCTCGCCAACGCCAATGGTAGTTTTAATGATTATCGGAAATTGTACCACAGAAATCCCCCTAACTACTTCGACCATTACACGTCCTAATTTAGTGCTGCAATGCCGCGGGCCGGTGCCGAAAGCACCGGCCTTTTCTTTTCCTGCCCAAAGCCCCGGCGCCCGGTCGGCACGATCCTGCCAGGTTTGCTTTCGCTGCAGCAGTGCCTAATGTCACGGCTTGGGAGGTGCGTGATGGGTGAGGAAAAACGCTGGAAGATTTGCTCGGTTGCCGCAGTGCTTTTGTTGGTCTCGCAAACGGCTTTTGCCGAGGAATGGTGGAAGGATTCTTTCGCCGGGGAAGGCAGCGAGCCCTGTGACAACAATGACTCGATCGTGACGTTAACCGACAACGCAATGGAGATGTGGGAGGTCCGCTGCACGTTGGACAAGGTTCAGAAGATCAACCGCCTGGATGTCGTCATCCTGGACATGACGTGTACGGACGGTGAGAGCACAGACAAAAGACGGGAGCTGCTGCTCAAACTGGAGGACAACAAAGTCCTGCGCTATCCCCAGCATCAAGTGTTGCAACGATGTTCGGAATTGAAGGCAAAGCCAGGTCCGGACGCAAACGTTGAACCCCCACGCTGAGAGATCGTAAGATAGGCAGCGCGTCTCGTGGAGCGGCCGAACCGCCGCCTGCTTGACGCGACCAAGGACGCCGATCGATACCGAAAAAGCACGGGCCTTTTCATTTCGCTGCGTCGCCCGATGCAAATCGCGGGCCAAGGCCACGTTGCCGCCATATTCCAATGGAACCGAGAGTGGCAGTGATGCTGTGGTGAAGACCATGCGTTCACCCGCAACCCGTATCGCGCCTGGCTCTGTCACACCAAGGTGATACGGACCATGGTTGGCTAATTGTTAAGATTGCCAATTTTAGAGTGCGGGCGAGATCGCCCGGTGATCAACGCAGCAAGTGATCGAACTGCTACAAATGTCTGGAACGTCCATGAGAACCAGCCGTCGTTTTTTCCTCTCCGGAGCCTCCGCCCTCGCAGCCGCAGTGGTCGCCGGCGGCGCCAATGCGCAGGATGTGATCGGTGACATCCTGAAATCCTCAGCGCGCGGCAATTGGGACGACCAGTTCGATGCTCGCGCCAGCGAGGGCGGCAAGGTGGCCTCGACGCTGCCGATCTTCAGCCCGCAGACCGTCGCCTTCACGGAGCAGGCGGTCGGGCAATACCAGAACATTGTCGGGCAGGGTGGCTGGGTCGACGTTCCCGCGACCAAGAAACTGCAGCTCGGCGTCGATGATCCCGATGTGGTGCCATTGCGTAAGCGCCTGATGGTTGCGGGCGACCTGTCGCAGAGCGCCGGCATTTCGACGGCCTTCGATTCCTATGTCGACTCGGCGGTCAAGCGTTTCCAGCTGCGCCATGGCCTGCCTGCCGATGGTGCGCTCGGCAAATACACCTATGCGGCGATGAACGTTTCGGCGCAGATCCGGCTCGGCCAGCTGCAGAC
>NZ_RZTF01000435.1:0-5141 GCF_004023175.1 Mesorhizobium sp. M7A.F.Ca.MR.362.00.0.0 | reverse complement strand
TTTCCGACCCTTGGCGAACATGAATGATCTGCGGCCCCTTAAGAACACAAGCACTTGTCCTCGGCGTACCCTGGTGCGGGTCACCCGCCCGCCGACCCCAACGCACCGTGAACTTGAACAACGTAACAACGCCGTCGGATACTATCTTGGCAGATTAGAAGGAGAATGAAATGCAACAGCGGATCGCCCCATCGGATGGTGGTCGCCCGGCCGGGCGCTTCCGGAACACCACCTACGTGCTAAACAAGAGCAGGCCCTATTTCGATGCGGCCCACGCGAACGGTCTCATGGCCGTCCAGGGACGTTCCACGACGGGACGCACATTTCTTTTGGGCCCCGGGCCGCTTGACGCTCGACCGCAGGTAATTGATTTCGTGCGATGTTCCTATTTGGGCCTTGACAATCATCCGGTAGTCGTCTCTGGCGCGATCGAGGCGATTGAGGCGCATCGGTCATTGCATTGGTCCTGCGCACGAACGCGTCTCAATTTTGATCTTCTGGGAGAGCTTGAAGCAACCCTGTCAGAGATGTTCTGCGCGCGCGTGCTCGCCTTTTCCTCTGTTATGCTTGCCAATCTGGGCGCGATGCCCATCCTAGCTTCGGGCGAATTGACAGGCGGAAGAAAGCCGGTCGTTGTGTTCGATCGCACTGCGCACATCTCGCTCGCCTATCACAAGCCGGTGGTCGCTGATGAAACCCGGGTGGAAACAATTGCACACAACGATATCGACGCTCTCGACCGCTTGTGCCGTGAAAATCCGGTGGTTGCCTATGTTTGCGACGGTGTTTACTCGATGGGAGGCAATGCGCCGATCAAAGAACTGCGGCAGCTGCAAGAACGCTATGGGCTCTTTCTCTATATCGACGATGCTCACGGCATATCGCTGTTCGGTAGCCAAGGACAAGGATTTGCACGCTCTCAGTTTCCGCAAGTGCTGGATGACCGCACGATCATAGCAGCCTCGTTGGGCAAGGGATTCGGCGCATCGGGCGGCATGTTGATGCTCGGAACAGCCGAGCAAGAGGCACTTTTTCGACGCTATTCCATTCCCCATGCGTTTTCAGCGGCCGCCAATCTGGCGTCAGTTGGTGCGGCGCTTGGATCGTGCAAGATTCACCGCTCGGCAGAACTCGGCCAGCGGCAGAGGCGATTGGCGCAACGCATCGACCTCTTTGATCGTCGTGTCTCAACTGCCGAGCAAGGTAATTCACTTCCGATCAGAATGATCGCGATCGGATCGGAGGCCAAGGCGATTGCAATTGCAAGGGAGCTTCTCGACGCGGGCTTCTATACGTCGGTGACGTTCTTCCCCACGGTCGGACAAGGAAAGGCGGGGATTCGAGTGTGCATTACGGCGGATCATGGGATCAGCGAGATAGAGCGTTTGTGCGATTGCATCTTGGAAAACGTGGCCGAAACAACCGACAAGCCCGATATGGGACCGACCCTCTTCTGAGGGGATGATGACGATTCAGCGGAGGAGTTTGTAGAGCCCTTCGGTACAACCAGGTGCCATCAATCGATGCGAACCAGATGGAAGAAAGCGCCAAACCCTCAAGTCTTCATTCGACTTCCAAGGGTTTAGCGATAATATCTGAGAGAAGGGCATATGGCCATGCGATCAAATGAAGAAGTTCGGCACAAGATTCCGGCGTTGAGAAGGTCGGAGAAAGCTTTCGCACGCGCACTGTCGGTATTTCCGGACGGTACGAGCCGGGTAACGATCGAACGTGATCCAATTCCGCTGTACATGGAAAGAGGCGAGGGGGCTTATCTCTTCGATATCGACGGAAACCGCTATCTTGATCTGAACGGTAATTTCACATCCCTCATCCACGGCCACGCTTTCAAACCTGTCGTTGATGCAGTCTATCTGCAGCTAGCAAGCGGCAGTTGCTTCGCCAATCCGACGCAGGTGGAAATCGAGTTGGCGAACATCCTTTGTGAGCGGATTCCGAACGTTGATCGCGTTCGATTTGTAAATACCGGCACTGAAGCTGTCATGTTCGCCATCAAGGCGGCGCGAGCGTTCACCGGAAAGGCAGGCATCGCCAAGTTCGAGGGTGCCTACCACGGCGCCTATGACTGGGCCGAAGTCAGCCAGTCGGCGATCCCAGAGAACTGGGGCCCTCCCGACGATCCGGTCTCTGTACCTTTTTACAAAGGCATGCCTGAAAGCGTCCTGCAAGAGACGCTTGTGTTGCGCTTCAATGACACAGTCCTGCTTGAGAAGAGCCTCGCCGCCCACGCGCGTCGGATCGCCGCGGTCCTGATCGATCCGATGCCGAGCCAGGCTGGCTTAATAGCGCCCAAACCGGACTTCCTCGAGGCGCTGCATCGGCTCTGCCGCCATCACGGCGTGCTCATCATCGCTGACGAAGTGCTGAACCTGCGCCAGGGTTATCACGGCGCATCGGCGCGATACGGGCTCAAACCCGACCTGATCACTATGGGCAAGATAATCGGCGGTGGAATGCCCATCGGCGCGATCGGAGGACGCGAGGAGGTCATGCAGGTCTTCAGCGCCAAGTCCGGTCGCCCTCTGCTGCCACAGGGTGGAACGTTCTCGGCCAATCCACTATCGATTGTCGCCGGCATCGCCGCAATGCGCGCTTTGGACAAAGCAGCGTTCGCTCGTCTCGACAGTCTGGGCGACCGCCTACGGGCCAACCTCACCGACATTATTGCCCAACGCGATGCTCCGTTTGCAGTGACCGGAGCCGGCTCCCTGTTTCGAATTCATCCGACGCGGCGGAAACCGCGTGAGTTCAGGGACATGGCAACCAATGCACGCCAAAATGGCGTCCGTAGAGCGCTCTCCCGCTTTTTTTCCCGGCACGGTGCCCTTTTGCCGAATGGGGCTACCGCGTGCCTGTCAACACCGATGGGAGAGACTGAGGTCGACACGATATCCGACCTGTTTTGTCTCTTCCTCAAAGAACACGCTGCAGATATCAAGAATATGGAGACAGTGTCGTGGAAACTGTAGCCGAACGGATTGCAGCAGCACTGCGACGCAACAGCGTCGAATTGATATTTGCCCAGAGCCTTCCGTCGGCGGTAGTTCTGGCCTGCGAAAAAATCGGAATCCGGCAGATCGCGTACCGGCAGGAAAATATGGGCGGGGCGATGGCCGACGGTTATTCTCGTATATCTGGCAGAGTCGGAGTCGTGTGTGCACAAAACGGGCCGGCCGCAGCGTTGCTCGTCCCTCCGCTCTCCGAAGCGTTCAAGGCGAGCATTCCGGTGGTTGCTTTGGTGCAGGAGGTTGAGCGCCATCAAGTCGACCGAAACGCATTTCAGGAACTGGATCACATTGCCCTCTTCTCGGCCTGCTCCAAATGGACGCGGCGGGTGATAACGGCCGACCGGATTGAGGACTATGTCGACTCCGCTTTCATAGCGGCCGCCAGTGGCCGGCCTGGGCCATCTGTGCTCATGCTTCCGGCTGACTTGCTTCGCGAGAATGTTTCGGCTGGCCACCGCGGCCGGACAGGAAAATACGGCAAGTGGCCCCTTGATCCTATCCGCCCGAGCGACGAGGCGCTCGCAGCGGTGGCCAAGTCGATCGCTCGCGCCGAATCGCCCGTCATTCTAGCAGGAGGCGGGGCGGTTTCGCCGGCTGCGAGCGAGGCGCTCGCAGAGCTGCAGAGCACGGCCCATTTGCCCGTCTTCACAACGAACATGGGAAAAGGCGCTGTCGATGAGCGCGCGCCCCTGACATGCGGAGTACTCGGGGCACTGAATGGCCCAAGATCTCTCGGCTATCGGGCCCGCGCCATCATGGATGAGGCAGATCTCGTCTTTTTCGTTGGCACCAGGACCAACCAGAACGGAACCGATAGCTGGCGTTCCATTCCTTCAACGGCGACGGTCGTACACCTCGACATTGATCCTTGCGAGATCGGCAGAAACTACGAGTCGATTCGCCTCGTGGGAGATATTGCCACTACAATTCAAGCCCTGACCGCCGCGCTTCGGTCGGAGGATCTCACCAACCGCTCGGTCAAGAAGGCGTCGCTCGTTCGTCGAATCGCCGAAGCTTGGGCGCAATTCGAGCAGGATCGCAGCATCTTCAGCGGGAGTAACCAGACGCCGTTGAGGCCGGAACGGATCATGCGCGATCTGCAATCTCGTATGACACCGGAAGCCATTATAGTAGCAGATGCCAGTTACTCTTCAATGTGGATTGTCGGCCAGCTCCGCGGACTTCGCTCAGGCCAGCGGTTCATCACCCCGCGCGGCTTAGCAGGTCTCGGGTCGGGATTGCCGCTCGGCATGGGCGCCAAGCTGGCGAGGCCCAACAGCCCTGTTGTCGTACTCGTCGGAGACGGTGGGTTCGCCCATAGCTGGGCGGAACTCGAAACGCTCGTCCGGTCCAAGATCAACCTCATCGTTATCATTCTTAACAACGGTGTGCTCGGCTACCAAAAAGATGCCGAGACCGTAAAGTTTGGGGGCTATACGACAGCCTGCCACTTCGGCCCCGTCGACCATGCTGCTTTGGCCAGGGCCTGCGGCTGCGAAGCGGTCACGGTAAAAAATCCGCACGAATTTGGACCTGCCCTCGACCGCGCTCTATCCTCAAACGCCCCAGTGCTCATCGAGGTCATCAGCGATCCCGATGCGCACCCGCCGATCTCACTCTTTACGGGTACACTCGGTCCCCGGACTCTCGAAGCATCGGAGCTGGTATGACGATGGCGCCCTGTCACCATCACCATCAGGAAAGTTGGAATCACATGACTGTGCCTTACATTGATTGGCGAAGCGCGCTGCCCGCGAAATCGCTGAACGCACGCAAGCAATCAGCGCTGGCTCTCGCCAATGCCTGGTTTTTGTTGCATCAAACGACAACATGCCAGATCGCAGCGATATTGAGGGGAGCCTCGCATGACGAACACTATTAGAGATTTTGTGCCTGCGGATGACGGCCAAACACTGCCCTTCGCAGAAATGGCCACCTTCATGCGGAGTCGAGCTCTGCCCATGGAGCAGGCTGGTGAGGCTGATATCGCTATCGTCGGCGTCCCGTTCGACCTTGGAACGGCGTATCATCTGGGCGGAAGTCGACATGGGCCGACCGCGATCCGCAAGGAGTCCCGAGGGTTAGGATCCATCGAGGCTTATAGGAGCATAG
>NZ_RZTF01000434.1:0-5159 GCF_004023175.1 Mesorhizobium sp. M7A.F.Ca.MR.362.00.0.0 | reverse complement strand
GAGACGGGCATGAGTTCACTCGATCAAGGTCTGCCGCTCGGCGCCACGGCAACACAGAAAGGGATTGGCGCGAAGCGCGGCGCCACGCTGGCATTGCTCGCCTTCGCCCAGCTTATCATCGCTCTCGACATCAACATCGTCTTCGTGGCGCTGCCCGAAATCGGGGCTGGGCTGGGCTTTTCCGGCCAGACCTTGCAATGGGTGGTGAGCGCCTACACCGTGTTTACCGGCGGTTTTCTGCTGTTCGGCGGCCGCGCCGCCGACCTTATCGGTCAGCGCCGCATCTTCATCTTCTATGCGCTTTCGTCGCTGGTCGGCGGCCTCGCCTGGTCGCCGGAAATCATCATCGCTGCGCGTGCCGTGCAAGGCATCGGCGGCGCTTTCCTGTTCCCGGCGACGCTCTCGCTGATCAACCGCCTGTTTGCCGAAGGACCGGAACGCAACAGGGCGCTGGCGGTGTGGGGCGGTGCCGGCGCGAGCGGCCTTACCCTTGGCTCACTGGCCGGTGGAATCCTGACAGGCGCCTTCGGCTGGTCGTCGGTCTTCTACGTCAATGTGCTGCTGGCTGGCATCGCCATCATCGCCGCATTTGCCATCATTCCGCGCGATCCCAAGCGGCACCAGCACCGCAACTTCGATCTGCCGGGCGCGCTGACCGTCACCGCAGGCGCCACATTGCTGGTCTTCACGCTGGTCCAGGGACCTGAATATGGCTGGGGTTCGCCAGCGATCATCGCCAGCGCCGCACTGGCAGCGATCTTCATTATCGCCTTCGCGCTGATTGAGGCGAAGAGCGCTGACCCGCTGATGCCGCTGCGGCTGTTCCGCAATCGCAGCCTCGTCGCCGGCATGACGATCACCTTCCTGTTCATGGGAACGTTCGGAGCGCTGCCCTATTTCCTGACCGTGCTGTTGCAGACCGTACATGGCTTCACCGCCCTGCAAACAGGCCTGGCGTTCCTGGTGCCGTCGATCGCCATCGCCGCCGGCACGCAGCTTGGTGAACGCCTGGCGACGCGCTTTTCTACACGCTCGACCCTGGTCGGCGGCATGATAGTCGGCGCAGCCGGCACAGCGCTGATGGTCCTTGGAGCATCAGCCGACAGCAGCTATGCCGCCATCGTTCCCGGCCTGATCATCTCCGGTGTCGGACAGGGCATCGTCTGGACCGCCATGTGGATCGCGGCCGCGTCGGGCGTGGCACACGACGAACAGGGCGTCGCCTCGGGGATGGCCTGCACGACGCTCAACATCGGCAACGCGATCGGCATGGCGACGTTGATCGCCATCGCAAACGGCCATGTCGGCGGATTGACTGGCGATGCACTGAAGGCCGCGATAGCCGACGGCATACAGATCGCCTTCTGGCTGGCGGCGGCGGGCATCTTTGTCAGCCTGCTGGCCGCGTTCGCTTTGCCGGGAAAGGCGAAGCAGCCGGCAACCGGGTGACGCCGCTCAGTTCACCCGGCTGATGCAGAAATCGATGACGTCGATCAGCGCCGATTTCTGCGGCGTCGCTTCCAGCGGCGCCAGCGCGTCGCGGGCGATCTCGCCGAAATGGCGGGCTCGACCGATCGTGTCGGCAATGGCGCCGTGGCGAGTCATCAGGCCAGTCGCCTTTTCCAGGCCGGCGTCATCGGTGACATTGTCCTCGATGGCGCGCTTCCAGAAAGTGCGCTCGGCCTTGGTGCCGCGCCGGTAGGCGAGGATGACCGGCAAGGTCACCTTGCCTTCGCGGAAATCGTCGCCGACATTCTTGCCCAGATCCTTGCTGGTGCCGCCATAGTCCAGCGCGTCGTCGATCAGCTGGAAGGCAAGGCCGAGATTCATGCCGTAGGAGCGCAGCGCGGCACGATCGTTGCGCGTCGCCTGGGCGATGACGGGCCCGACCTCGGCAGCAGCCGAAAACAGTGCGGCGGTCTTGGCCTTGATGACGGCGAAATGCTCGTCCTCGGTGGTTTCGAGGTTCTTGGCGGCGGCAAGCTGCATGACCTCGCCCTCGGCGATGATCGAAGCAGCACTCGACAGGATATCGAGCGCTTCGAGCGAGCCGACATCGACCATCATGCGGAAAGCCTGGCCGAGCAGGAAGTCGCCGACCAGCACGCTTGCCTGGTTGCCCCAGATCATGCGGGCGGTCTTCTTGCCGCGCCGCATGCCGCTCTCGTCGACGACATCGTCGTGCAGAAGCGTCGCCGTGTGCATGAATTCGACGGAGGTGGCGAGCTTGACGTGGCCCTCGCCGGCATAGCCGAACATCTGCGCGGCGGCCAGCGTCAACATCGGCCGCAGCCGTTTGCCGCCGGACGAGATCAGATGGTTGGCGACCTCCGGGATCATCTCGACGTCGGAGCCGGCCTTGGAGAGGATCAATTCATTGACGCGCCCCATATCGGCGGCAGTCAGATCGATCAGATCCTTGATGGAGGCGGGCTCCCGCTTCCCGTTTTCGATGTTGAGAACGACACCCACGACAATCACTCCCGTCTTGGTATAGAGCGTGCGACGGCACCCTTAGTCCCTGTTTGGACTCTAGGGCGGCGGACATGGCCACGGCAAGTGGCGAATTGGCGCGGCGTCGGCGACAGAATGTCAACGACCCCCAAGGGAGCGGCTCTGCCTCGGAATCCCCTGCCCGTTTACATCAATAGCGCAAACTGCGAGTTTCATACGATGATAGAACTTGTCCGCACCAACGATGCCGTGATCATCTCCTTTGTTGAATCGCTGATGCGCGACGCCGGCATCGCCTGCTTTGTCGCCGACCAGAATATGAGCATTCTCGAAGGGTCGATCGGTCTTTTGCAGAAGCGCGTCATGATCGACGCGAACCAGGCCGATGCGGCGCGGCGTATCCTCAGGGATGCCGGCATCGCCAACGAAATCCGCGGAAAATAATGTCCGCCGCGCCCGCCGCCCTTGTCCCGGACACGCCGGCCCATACGGTCGATGCTTTCCATCGCGGCCGGTTCTGGCTCGTCCAGCCCAAGCAGGGCGGCCATCGCGCCGGCATGGATGCGATGATGCTGGCGGCATCCGTGCCATCGACCTTTGGCGGGCGCCTGGCCGATTTCGGCGCCGGAGCCGGAGCTGCCGGACTGGCGGTGCTGTCACGCTGCCCGGCGGCAGAGGCGGTGCTGGTCGAACGCGCGCCGGAAATGGCGGCCTTCGCGGCGGCCACGCTTGCCCATCCCGGCAATGCCCATCTCAGCGATCGCGCCTCCGTGCTGGTCGCCGATGTCACCGTATCGGGCCGGGCGCGGGCGGCCGCCGGCCTCGCCGACAATGATTTCGACTTCGCCATCATGAACCCTCCCTTCAACGCTCCCCGGGACCGCGCCTCCCCCGATCGCCTCAGAAAAGAGGCCCATGTCATGGAGGACGGGGTGTTCGAGAGCTGGATCCGCAGTGCGGCGGCGGTGGTCAGGCCGCGCGGCGGGCTCGCCGTGATCGCCCGGCCCGAACAGCTCGGCGCCATTCTCGATGCGATCACGGGGCGCTTCGGCGATGCCGAGATGCTCGCCGTCCACCCTCGCCCCGACGCGGCGGCAATCCGCATCGTCTTGCGGGCAGCGCTCGGGGCACGGGGAAAGCTTGCCATCCGCCCGCCCCTGATGCTGCACGCGCAATCAGGCAACGGGCCCGACGAGCGCAGCGAAATGATCACCAACGGCCTCGCCTCGCTGTTCGGAGATTGAGCTATTCTGCCCGGCCACATTGCCGTTGGCCGGGAAATCCCTACATGCCTGCAACCCATCGACCGGAGACCGCGCCCTCGTGAAACGACTCATCAACCGCCTGTTGCCGAAATCCTGGCGCTCCACCGTCGTCACCATTCCGGTCATCCGGCTGCACGGCACCATCATGGCAGGCGGTGGCCAGTTCCGGCCGAGCCTGTCGCTGGCCTCCACCGCCGGCCTCATCGAGAAGGCGTTTTCCTACGACGCGCCGGCGGTCGCCATCTCGATCAATTCGCCCGGCGGCTCGCCGGTGCAGTCTCGGCTGATCTTCAAGCGCATCCGTGACCTGGCCACGGAAAAGAACAAAAAGGTGCTGGTCTTCGTCGAGGACGTCGCGGCGTCGGGCGGCTACATGATCGCGGTCGCCGGCGACGAGATCTTCGCCGACCCGTCCTCCATCGTCGGGTCGATCGGCGTCGTCTCAGCTTCGTTCGGCTTCCCGGAACTGATGAAGAAGATCGGAATCGAACGACGTGTCCACACTGCCGGCCAGAACAAGGCGGTGCTCGACCCGTTCAAGCCCGAGAAAAAGGAAGATGTCGAGCGGCTGAAGGCGCTACAGCTCGAGGTGCACGGCACGTTCATCGACCTCGTCAAGGAGCGGCGCGGCACGAAACTGAAGGACGACCCGGACCTGTTCACCGGCCTGTTCTGGACAGGGATCAAGGGCCTCGAACTCGGCCTGGTCGATGCGCTCGGCGATATGCGCACGGTGCTCAAGACCCGTTTCGGGGCAAAAACCCAGCTCAGGCTGATCACGGCGCCGCGCGGTTTCCTCAGCCGCTTCGGCCTGTTCGGCTCAAGCAAGGGCTTTTCAGCGCCCGATATCGCAGCCGCTGCCGCCAGCGGCGTGATCGATGCGGCGGAAGAGCGCGCATTGTGGTCTCGCTTCGGGCTTTGAAAACCGGGCAAAACCGTTTAGCATGAGAGCTTAACCGACCCGACCGGCCGCCTTCGCCGGCCCAGCGTGGGAGGAGTTTTGGCATGCCGCAGATCATTTTCTTCGCCGTCGTTGGCGTCGCCGCCTATTTCGGCTACCGCACCTTCATCCGCGAAGCCGAGCGCGTGACCGCCAAGGTGCGGCGCACCGAAAAGCAGGCAGCCAACGGCGCGATCGGAACGTTAGTCAAGGATCCGAAGACCGGCGAGTACCGGCTGGCCAAGGACTGAGCACCATTTCGCAGACCATTGTGGAAACCGACATCGGGTCGCGTAGCTGGCACGCGCACGCCAAGATCAATCTTGCGCTGCATGTCACCGGCAGGCGGCCTGACGGCTATCACCTGATCGAAAGCCTGGCGGTGTTCACGCGGTTTGGCGACAGGGTCGAAATCGCGCCCGCCGACGGCGATGAATTTACCGTCTCCGGCCGCTACGCCCCGGCCGTTCCTCTCGACGCCAGCAATCTGGTGCCTAGGG
>NZ_RZTF01000433.1:3982-5172 GCF_004023175.1 Mesorhizobium sp. M7A.F.Ca.MR.362.00.0.0 | reverse complement strand
CGCCGACCCCTCCTCCCGCCGCCGTACCCCCGCAAGGATCACAACAGGGTCAATGAAGGAGCCCCGCCGGTATTGGCTCCTCTCGTGCGATCGTGCCACCTTGAGTGTATCGTTTTAATACAATCGGCGATTGGTAGACTTGCACCACGGATAGGCAGTTAGTTTCAGCGTCAGGCAAAAAGGGGGGAAATGCCTCGCACTGGGAGAAAACGATGTCCGTACAAAAAGGCGACTTTCGAACCAACAGAGCCGACTACGTGATTGCCGCGATGCATGGCGGAGTGACCGCCGACGACAGCGTTCGAGACGAGAACCTGGCAAGGAGAAAGAAGTCCCTGTGGCTGAAGGAGCGGCGATCGGCCAAGTCGGCTGAGAACCCGTTGGACAGTTCGCCGCTGTCCAAAAGAAGCCCTCGCGGTTAGCGGTCTACAATCCTCTTCCGCGATCACACCATATCCGCACACAACCCACTCGCCCATATTGCAGGCGCCGCCGTCGGTGTGACTAACTCCGACGGCGGCCCAATTCGTGGCGAAACGACCTCCGTTCTTTTGAGAAGACGGCGGGACTAAGGTCTTGCGCTGTAGACGCAAAGGTCCGAGTGGTCCTGTTAGGTTCCGGAAATGTCTGTTGGACGTTCCGCTATTTTATCCAATTGAAATGTAGCGTTACCTGTATTTCCCGCCCGACATCGGCGCCTCATACGGCTGCCCCGCCGCCCGGCTGAGTCCCCCTCAGCCGATGCGATCACCGCTTTTCGGATCGAACAGATGCAATTGGTCTGGTTCGACAACCAACCTCACCTCGTCGCCTGGCTTCACGCCGGCACGGCCCATGGCAAAGACGCAAAGCTGCTGGCTGGCCAGCTTGACGTAGAACTGCGTCGAAAGCCCGAGCGGCTCGACCACCCCCACCTCGCCCTTCAACGCGCCGTCATCCGCCAACTTGATATGCTCGGGCCGCAGACCGACGGTGATGGCGTCACCGTCCGTCAGCGGCAGGCCTTCCGGCAGGCGCAGCGCCTGGCCATCGGTCAGTACAGCCTCCGGGGTACCACCCTTGCGAACAATCGCCGGCAGGAAATTCATGCCGGGGGAACCGATGAAACCGGCGACGAACATGTTGGCCGGCCGATCATAGAGATCGAGCGGTGCGCCGACCTGCTGGATCAACCCGTCATGCATGACGAC
>NZ_RZTF01000433.1:0-3972 GCF_004023175.1 Mesorhizobium sp. M7A.F.Ca.MR.362.00.0.0 | reverse complement strand
GTCGGCCATGGTCATCGCCTCGATCTGGTCATGCGTGACATAAACCGATGTCGTCTTCAGCTGCTGGTGCAGCGCCTTGATCTCGGCGCGCATATGGACGCGCAGCTTGGCGTCGAGGTTCGACAGCGGCTCGTCGAACAGGAAAACCTTGGGATCGCGCACGATGGCACGCCCCATGGCGACGCGCTGGCGCTGGCCGCCGGACAGTTGCCGCGGCAGGCGCTGCAGGAACGTGTCGAGCCCGAGCCGCCTGGCGGCGCCGTCCACCCTGGCGTCGATCGTCGTTTTCTCCGCCTTCTTCAGGAGCAGGCTGAAACCCATGTTCTTCGACACGTCCATATGCGGATAGAGCGCGTAGGACTGGAACACCATAGCGATGCCGCGGTCGGCCGGCTCGACATCGTTGACCACCTTGCCGCCGATGGCGATCTCGCCGCCGCTGATGTCCTCGAGCCCGGCGATCATTCTGAGCAGCGTCGATTTTCCGCAGCCGGAGGGCCCGACGAAGACGACGAACTCGCCGTCCTTGATGTCGATGCTGGCGCCATGGACGACCTCGAAGACACCGAAGCGCTTGACGACATTGTTGAGCGTGACCGTTGCCATGCTGCCCCTTACTTGACCGCGCCGGCGGCGATGCCGGCGATGAAATGGCGCTGCAGCAGCACGAAGACGACGAGCATCGGCACCGTCAGCATCACCGCGCCCGCCATGATGCCGCCCCATGACACCTTGGTGAGGCCGATCAGCGTGCCGAGCGCCACCGGCGCCGTCATCGAACCCGGCTGGCTGTTGATCAAAAGCGGCCACAGATAATTGTTCCAGGAGGCGAGGAACAGGATGATGGCGAGTGCGGCCAGCATCGGCCGCGCCAAAGGCAGCGCGACGAAGAGGAAGATGCGCCATTCCTTGACGCCTTCGACGCGCGCAGCATCGAAGAGGTCGTCCGGCATCATCGAAAAACTCTGCCGCATGAACAGCACGCCGAGCGAATTGAACAGCGGCGGCACGATCAGCGCCACCCAGGTGTTGGCGAGCTTGAAGTCGCGCGCCACCATGATGAATTGCGGGATCAGCACGACCGCATAGGGAAGCGTGATGGTGCCGAGGATGATGGCGACAACCACGCCCTTGCCGAAGAACTGGTAGCGGGCCAGCGCCCAGCCGGCCATCGACGTCAGCAGCACCGACAGGATGGTGTAGGTCACCGCCACCGAGACCGAAATGCCGATGGCGCCGACGAAGTTCGTGTCACGCTGCAGATTGTTGAAATTGTCGATGAAATTGCCGTGCGGCAAAAGCTCGATGCCGGGGCTGAAGATGCCGTTGTCCGGCATGGTCGAGAACACCACCATCATCCACAGCGGAAACAGCCAGATCAGCGCCAGCGGCGTCAGGAACAGATGCAGGGCGATGCTGCGTCCCAGTCTGGCGGAGGAGCGCGAACTCATTTCGGTTCCCTCGTCAGCCACAGCTGCGCCAGCGTGATGGCGATCGCCAGCCCGGCCATGGTGTAGGCGACGGCCGACGCATAGCCGAAATTGAGCGACCGAAAACCCTGGCGGTAAAGCAGCAGGCCGAGCGTCTCCGTGCCGCCGCCCGGCCCGCCGCGCTCGGTGATCAGGAAGGGCTCGGTGAACAGCTGCATGGTGCCGATGATCGACAGCACGAGGCAAAATACGATGACCGGCTTCAAGAGCGGCAGGGTGATGTAGAAGAACTGCTTGAGCTTGCTGACGCGGTCTAGCGTCGCCGCCTCGTAGACATCCTCGGGAATGGACTGCATGCCGGCGAGCAGGATGATGGCGTTGTAGCCGGCCCAGCGCCAGGTCACCGCGATCATGATCAGCGCCATCGCCGGCGTGACGTTGGAAAACCAGTCGATCTTGGGCAGGCCGATGCTGTTCAACAGCTTGTTGATGATGCCGAAATCGAGGTTGAACATCAGCCGGAACACAGCCGAATAGGCGACCTCGCCGACCACCACCGGGGCGAAGAAGGCAAAGCGGTAGAGGCCGCGCGCCTTCAAGAGCGGCGAGTTCAACAGCACCGCCATGACAAGCGCCAGCGAGATCATCACCGGCACCTGGATGACAAGGATGAGCAGCGTGTTCTTCAGGGCGTTGAAGAAGGCCGGATCGCCGATCAACCGGCCCCAGTTGAAGCCGGGCGCGAACCGCCACGGCACGGTACGCGTCGCCTGGAAGGAGATCATGAAGGAGCTGATGATCGGCCACACCCAGAAGATCGCGAAGATCAGCAGATAGGGCGTGAGGAAGCGATAGGCCGTGGCGTTGCGATTGCGCATCTTCCTCCTCCTTCTACCGATTGTTGTTTCACGCCATCGCCTGGGTCTTCCCTTCTCCCCTTGTGGGAGAAGGAGAAGCGGTGGTCACGACTTGACGGGCAGTCCGGTCGCCGCCGCGATCTGGCTTGCGGCATCGTCGAGTGCCGTCTTGGCGTCGGGATAGCCGCCGGCCAGATACTTGGTCTGCACGGCGCGGACGATGATTTCGGCGTCGCTCTGGAACTGCGTGCCGCGGCTCGGAACAACCTTCGGCAAGGTGCCGAGAATGTCCTTCCACACCGCCTGGCCGCCCCAATAGGGCAGACCTTCCGAGACGTAGGGGTCATTGAGCGCCGAGATCAGGGACGGCACCAGGCCGAACTCCTTCAGCATCGTGATCTGGCCTTCATTGGTTCCGAGCGTGTATTTCAGATAGGCGTAGGCGGCCTCCTTGTTCTTCGACACCGAGGTGATAGCCAGCGAGGAACCGCCGAGATTGGCGGCGCGCGGCCCGTCGGCGGTAAGGCTCGGCATCAGATAGACGCCCCATTTGCCGTTTTCACCGGCAGATTCGGTGCGAATGGTGCCCTCATACCAGCCGCCATAGATCTGGGTGGCGACGGTGCCGGCGGTGTTGTTGGTGATCTTGGTGCCCCAGTCGGCCGACGAGATGATGCCGGCGTCCTTCATCTCCTTGACCTTGGTCATGGCATCGACGCATTTGGGCTGGTTGACCGTGATCGATTGTCCGTCCTCGGAGAAATAGGCGCAGCCCTGTTCGTTGGAGATCATGCGGAAGAATTCCGAGTCACCGTTGAAATCGGCATTGGTCATCGAGACGCCAGGATTGGCGGACTGGATCTTCTTGCCCGCGGCGATGAAATCGTCCCAGGTCTTGATCGAAGCCGGATCGACGCCGGCCTTTTCGTAGAAATCGCGGCGATAGAACGCGGCAACCGGGCCGGAATCCCACGGCATCGCGTAGGCCTTGTCGCCCACTTCCAGCTCGGTGCGCTTGAAATCGGGGAACTTTTTCTGGTCGTCGGCTGTGTAGCCGAGCGTATGCAGGTCGACGAAGCAGTCGGGGAACTGGCTCCAGTAATTCTCGGCCTCACCGTTCTCGACGGTGACGATGTCGGGCAGGCCGACGCCGCCGGCGGCGCAGCCGGCGATCGACTTGTCATAGGTCGGCTGGTTGCCGAGATCCTGGACGGTGACCTTGACGTCGGGAAATTGCTTGTTGAAGCCGGCAATGGTCGCCTTCAGCGATGAAGCCGCGACATTCCAGCTCCAGATGGTGATTTCGCCGGATTGCGCGAAGGCCGGGGCTGAGCCCAGGGCAAGCGCGAGCGCGGCGCAGGTCATTGTGATGCGCATTGAAATCCTCCCATTTCATTTGCTCTCTCACTGTGAGCGTGGCTAGACTATGCAGTGGGCAAGGCCTGTCGCCGTCAAAAGGAATATGAAATTGGCGGAAAGTAAGATGCCTGAACGGCCGTTCTACCAGCCTGGGGCCAGCAGCGTGGAAGGCCTTCCGCTGCTCCTGCAGATGTTTCACACCAATCCGTTGGTGATGCTCAAGCCGCACTGGCACGCCCAGGTCGAGGTTAATTTCATCGTGCGCGGCAGCGTGCATTACCGCATGAACGACCACGAGATTTCGCTTTCGGCCGGCGAGATGTGCC
>NZ_RZTF01000432.1:0-5207 GCF_004023175.1 Mesorhizobium sp. M7A.F.Ca.MR.362.00.0.0 | reverse complement strand
GGAGCAAGCCCTCGATTTGTCAACAGAAACGGGCAGCAATGGCACGATTGTGAAGTTGTAACCTTAATCGGGATGCTTAATCGAGCTGTCGGTCGCAGCGCCGGCTCAATAGCGGAACTGTTCGGCGAGAATACGCTCGTTCCAGGAATGATTGGGATCGAACAGCAACGTTGCTGTCGCCGTTGGTGATTCTCGCACCGTCACCGAGGTCACGGCCTTGACCTCGGTATGGTCGGCGGCGGCGTTTACCGGCCGCTTTTCCGGCTCGCGGATGTCGAAGCGGACGGTCGCCTTGTTGGAGAGCAGCGCGCCGCGCCAGCGGCGCGGGCGAAACGGGCTGACCGGGGTCAGCGCCAGCAGCGGCGCGTCGAGCGGCAGGATCGGTCCATGCGCCGAAAGATTGTAGGCGGTGGACCCGGCCGGGGTTGCGATCATGACGCCGTCGCAGTTCAGTTCCTCAAGCCGGACCTGTTCGTCGACGGTGATGCGGATCTTGGCCGTCTGGTACGACTGGCGCCACAGCGCCACCTCGTTGATCGCCAGTGCTGAAATCGTTTCGCCTTCCGAGGTCACGGCCAGCATCTCCAGCGGGCGGATCGTTTCGGCGACGGCGGCCTCGAGACGCTCGGTGAGGCCGCCGGAACGATATTCGTTCATTAGGAATCCGATGGTGCCACGGTTCATGCCGTAGACCTTCTTGCCGGTCCCCATCGTGTCGCGCAGGGTCTGCAGCAGGAAACCGTCACCCCCAAGCGCAACGACGATCCCGGCCTCCTCGACGGAAGACTGGCCATAGCGCGCCGACAGGCTTTCCAGCGCCGTCTTGGCGTCAGCGGTGTCGGACGAGACGAAGGCGATGCGGCTGGCGGCTTTGCTCATGGCTCCCCGATGACGACCGATTGGCAGCGGCCGGTTGCTGGGCCGCGCCAGCGCCGGGGTAGCATGGGCGGGGTACGTCTGCAAAGGGAGGTACCATCCCGGATGGCAACGCCATCCCGGATGATACGGCCATGCCGGTCGGCGGATGCGGGCATGCCGTTCGCGTATCATGTCAAAGGCTACGCGAATGTGATGGTTAAGACGGGCCTTAAAGTCTCGTAAAGCCGGATCGGTCATGTTAGCCGGCAGTGGATGGGTGGCGTGGGGGCTAGCCAGTCGAGGCCGACATATTGCCGGTAACACGCCTGATCATCGTCTTCCTGATGCTGGGAAGCTTCGCGCTGCTCTTTGCCGAACTGGTGCGCCAGTCCGAAGAGACGAGCTTCCGGCCGCAGCCCACGGCGTCGCGCTGTGGTGATGCAGCCGGGGCGCCATGCCCGCAAAGGGCGCTGTAGCCCTGAAATGTCCTGATCATCCTCGCGATGACGGGCAGCATCGGCGGTCGCTTCGATGCGCGACATTGCGCGGCAGTTTCTCTCCTTAAAAGCAGAGGCCGGTCGGCCGCCGCACGTTCCACTTGTGAAGGCTTGCTGTTTGCACTCGCGGCGCTTGGCGGTGTAAATGGGTGCATCGATTGGCGGAAAGGCTTTTGGGTAGCTCGCATCCGCTGTTGTTGGGAAACAAGCCCTGGGCTCGTTGACTGGCCGGTGTCTGGAGCGGGGTTTTCCATGTCACGCAGCGTGTTGATCTCTGGCGGCTGCGGTTTCCTGGGCTCGCATCTGGTCGACCGTCTGTTGCGGCGAAGCGATCTGGAAAAGCTGGTCGTCGTCGACAATCTTTGGACCGGGACGCGAGACAACATCGCGCATGTCGCCGATCCGCGTTTCGATCTGCAGATTGCCGACGCCGAAAGCTTTTCATCCCTTCAGCGCTTCGATGAGATCATCCATCTCGCGTCGCCGGCGTCGCCGCTTTGGTACATGCGCGAGCCGGTACGCACGATCAAGGCCAATATCGGCGGCGCGCTCAATCTCCTGACGCTGCTAAAGCCCGGCGGTCGCTTCTGCTTCGCCTCGACCTCGGAAGTCTACGGCGACCCCCTGGTTTCACCGCAACCCGAGAGTTACAGGGGATCGGTGGACTGCACCGGTCCCAGGGCTTCCTATGATGAAAGCAAGCGCTGCACAGAGGCATTGCTGTTCGAGCAGCAGCGGGTCGGCGGGCTCGACATTCGCGTCGTCAGGATCTTCAACACATATGGGCCGCGAACCCGTATCGACGATGGACGCGCTGTCTCGAATTTTGCCGTCCAGGCTCTGACAACCGGAGTTCTGACGGTTTATGGCGACGGCTCCCAATCGCGCAGTTGGGGTTATGTCGACGACACCGTCGAGGGGCTGGAACGTTACTTCTGGCGCGACGGCGTCTCGCATCGCGGTCCTCTGAACATTGGCAACGACCACGAGGTTTCGGTCCTGCGCATCGCGGAATTCGTAAGGTCGCTTGTCCCCGGCAGCCGCATCGAGCACCACCCTCCGGCTCCCCAGGATCCGACAAATCGGTGTCCGGACCTGACTTTGGCGAGGCATGTCCTTCCTGGCTGGGAAGCCAGGACGAGCTATCAGGAAGGCATCGGACGCACCTTCGATTGGTTCCGCCAGCGAATTGCGGCCGCGAGCATTTCGGCCTCAACGGCCTGACGCGTCCGGTATCGCGGCTAAACGTCTTTCTGCCTGCTCACTCAGTCACCATCTCATCGGGCGCATCGTCAATCGCAGAGCAATGGACGTGCCCGCGAAAAGATATTGACTGTATGTTTAGTCATAGTTACTCCTGAGGTCGAGAATTGAGTTGGACAGCCGGCGCCAGCCGGTGAATGGCCACCATGAAGAGGGGACTATCTCGACCGCGATGCGGCTTGCCGTTGCCGGCGCGCCGCATGCCGCGAGTGCGATGTCGACGGCCGCTCTCGTGCCGTCGATCGGCATTGTCGCGGTCATCTTTTCGTCAGCAGGAAACGGACCTGAGGCCGTAACGCCGCCGGTCCCAACAATGGGAGCATGCAGCATGAACTGGAAACTGACCGCGACGGCCATCGGCCTGTCGCTGCTGACTGTCACGGGCGTGGCCCGTGCCGACGGCGAGCTCAACATCTACAATTGGGGCAACTACACCAGCCCCGACCTGATCAAGAAGTTCGAGGAGACCTACAAGGTCAAGGTCACCGTCACCGACTATGACTCCAACGATACCGCCTTGGCCAAGGTCCGGCAGGGCGCTTCCGGCTATGACATCGTCGTGCCTTCGGCGAGCGTCGTGCCGGTCTGGATCAGCGAAGGTCTGCTCTTGGAGACCGATCCCAACAAGATGGAAAACTTCAAGAACGTCGATCCCAGGTGGGTCGATGTTCCATTCGATCCAGGCCGTAAATACACCGTTCCATGGCAGTGGGGCACGACCGGCATTTCGGTGAACAAGTCGGTCTATGCCGGCGATCCGAACACATCGGCGATCTTCCTCGACCCACCTCCCGAACTCGTCGGCAAGATCAATGTCGTACCCGAAATGGGTGACATCATGTTCCTCGCCATCGCTTACGAGGGTGGCAAATATTGCAGCAGCGACATGCAGATGCTGAAGAAGGTGCATGACAAGCTGGTGGAGGCGAAGGCGAAATGGCTTTCGCTCGACTATGCGGCCGTCGATGGCCTGGGCAGGGGCGACATCGCCGCGGGCGTCAACTGGAACGGCATATCGCTGCGCGAGCGGCTTGAGAACGACAAGATCGTCTATGGCTATCCCAAGGAAGGCTATCCGATCTGGATGGACAATGTCGCTGTCCTCAAGGACGCCAAGAATGCCGACAACGCCAAGCTGTTCCAGAACTTCATCATGGATCCGCAGAATGCGGCGCTGATCTCAGCCTTTGCGCGTTATTCGAACGGCATCAAGGGCTCGGAAGCCTTTATGCCCGACGACATGAAGACCGCACCGGAAGTCAACATTCCCGCCGAGTTCGCCGCCAAGGGCCAGTTCATGCTGGCCTGCCCGCCCGACGTGCAGGCGCTCTACACGAAGATCTGGACCGACCTGCAGAAATGACCTGACCCGGCTTTCCGCGCCGCCGCACGCGGCGCGGTCATCTCCCGTCCATGCCAAACGCGATGCGCAGATCGCAGGAGACTTCCCATGACCGATCTCGACCTTTGCTACATGCCGGCCAGCGAGGCGCTGCGGCTGTTCAAGACGAAGAAGCTTTCGCCCGTCGAACTGATGCAGGCCACCATCCGCCGCGCCGAGGCAACCAAGGCGACGATCAACTGCCTCACCTTCACGCATTTCGACGAGGCGATGGACCTGGCCAGGAAAGCCGAGGCGAAATACGCCAGCGGTGCCAAGACCGGGGCGCTCGAGGGGCTGCCGATCGGCATCAAGGACGAGAGCTACATCAAGGGCAAGCCGACCTCGCACGGCTCGCTGCTGTCCGGGGATGCCATCGGTGGCCATACCTCGACGATGAACGAGCGCATCATCAAGGCCGGAGGCATTGTCCATGCCCGCACAGCGACGCCTGAATTCAGCTGCGCCGGCTACACCTGGTCGAAACGCTGGGGTGTGACGCGCAATCCGTGGAACCCGGATTTCACGCCCGGCGGTTCGTCGGGTGGTTCCGCGGCGACGCTGGCGTCCGGCACGTCGTCGATCGCCACCGGTTCGGACATTGCCGGATCGATCCGCATTCCCGCGTCGGCCTGCGGTCTTGTCGGCTTCAAGCCGCCTTACGGGCGCAATCCGGACGAGCCGCCGTTCAATCTCGATTTCTACTGCCACACCGGACCGCTAGCGCGAAACGTTGGGGATGCGATCCTGCTGCAGAACGTCATGTCCGGACCGAGCCCGCTCGACATCGCCACGCTGCGCCCAAAACTGCGGCTGCCCAGCGACTACAAGCCGATCAAGGGCTGGAAGATTGCTTTCTCGATGGACCTTGGCTCTTTCGAAGTCGACCCGGACGTGCGCAAGAACACGCTTGCCGCCTGCGATGTGTTCCGCTCGCTCGGCGCCACGGTCGAGGAAGTCGATCTGGGCTGGGGCGACGAAGTGCTCAGGGCGGGCATGGCTTATCTCGAGCATCTGTTCGGCGCATCGCTGTCGCAGCTGCTCAAGAAGCACGGCAAGGACATGACGAGCTATGCCAGGCAGTTCGCCGAGGACGGGCAAAAGTCGAAGGCGACGGACTTTGTCGGAACACTCGACGTGGCGGCCAGGATGTACCAGACGCTGGGGCCGCTACTGGAGACCTACGATGTGCTGATCTGCCCGACCAA
>NZ_RZTF01000431.1:0-5226 GCF_004023175.1 Mesorhizobium sp. M7A.F.Ca.MR.362.00.0.0 | reverse complement strand
GCTTAATGTGCTCGGTGATGAGATCGATTCAATGCACGTTGGGCCCCAGCCCAGGCCAAGAGCTCGCAGACAGGTCAGCGAAACATCGACGATTCGATTGTGCTCGTCATCGGTCAGCGGGGCCGGATAGGTGAGCTCATGAAAGACAAAATGCGGGTGGGGGCCGAACTCGCCGGCGCATATCGCAATGACCTCGTCTCCCATTATGTCGGCGCAGTAGTAAGGGCCTTGTGCGAATTCTTCGACCAGTATTCTCGGCGCAGATCGCCATATGTGCTTCCCGCCCAACAGGTAGGCAGTATGCTCGGTTAACTCACCGACGTTGCAGCACAATCGGACACCTCTGCTCCCGACCCCTACGGCTGGCTTAAGAATTACCGGCAGGCCGATCTCCGCGGCTGCGCTTTCCACATCCGTCACATTTGTTGCCAAGCGGTAGGCAGGTATCGGGACGCCAGCGTCCGCGAGGAGCTGTCGCTGAGCGAGTTTGTCGCAGCATCGCTCAACCGATTCGGGGTTCGGTCCAGGTAGATCGAAATGCCGGCAAAGCTTGCCAACTGCCGGATAGACGATCTCCTCCGTGCTCGCAATGCCAGCGATGTCATAGATCCCTCGTAGCCGCGAACATTCATAGATCAGTGCATCTATATTGGTTGTATCGACCTGAATTGCCTCGACACTTTCCGGCGCGATGTAATCGTATTTTGTGGGATCTGCTGAAATGGTAAGTGGATGGAGGCCAAGACGCTTGGCTGCTTGGAGGTATAGCCGACCATTGCATCTAGGGTGACCTTCCACTAGGATGAGCGCTCTTCTTCTTGCCATCGGCTGCTATCCAATGCTGTTCGATGTGGCCGGCACTTCAATTCGCCGAGCCAGACCTCAGAATTGCATTGAGCATACCGCTCTGAGCGAATTTTCGGTGCAAAAATTTGCGAAATTTATCGGAAGGTTTTGTTGCGCCGGATCGCGTCTTGCCGCCTGGGAAAGCGAAACAGCACCGGCACGCGTTTCAACTGGAGATTCTCAACCGACCAGGCACGCCTCTAATTGTCTAGTACTACAGTTGCGGATATGCGCGCCGTTTGTAGTGACAAATGGTGGCGGCAGCTTGATGTCGTCGTCGCCATAGCGACCAGGCGATGATGAAGGGCTTTTGTGTTGGTGGGAAGATGAGCATCCGGGCGAGGAGATAGCGGATCTCGGGGACGCTTGGCACCAGCGCAGCCATCCGAATCAGGCGGCGATTGGCTCCTTTGGACTCGTTTCGTTCGGTTTGCTCCATGCGCTGCGGCGAAGATCAGCCGATAGCTTCGAGAGGAACGCCAGGGCGGCCATGCACAGGCTCATGTGGCGATGCCATCCGTGCCAGGACCGAGCCTCGCAATGATCAAGTCCGAGATCATCCTTGGCGCGCTCAAAGCACTCCTCGATCGCCCAGCGCAGGCCGGCCACTGCCGCCAATTCGGCCAAGGAGGAACCGGGTGGGGCAAAGACCAGGTAATAGGCTTTTTCTCCCGATGTCGATCGCTTGCGGCGGACGAGAAGCCAATGCTCAAAGCCGCTTTTTTGACGTCCAAGGACGGCGGATGCGTGCCCAGTCGTAGAGCCGAGGCCCTTTGGCGCCTTCACCTGCCGCATGACAGACCCAGTCCTCGGGCCCGAACTCGCTGGCCAGTTCCTCGGGCGAGGTTTCCTCAAACAGACGATCCCCTCCACGGCGCATGAAGTGAGCGCCTCGAACCGCCAAGACATAGGGCTGCTCGCGAGCTTCCAGCATCCGGCGAAGGCTGCTGTCCGCCCCGTAGACAGCGTCGCCCAGCACGTAAGCGCACGGGACGCCGGCATCGAGCGCCGCCTCGACCATGGCGCGCGCCATCTTTGGCTTGGTCGCAAACTCGACCGTCTCCGGGATCGACGCCCTGGCACATCGCGCCCGATCCTTTGTCCAGCTCTCCGGCAGATAAAGGCGACGATCGACCAGCGCCTGGCCGTAGCGGCTCGCGTAAGCCAAGAACACGCCGATCTGGCTGTTCTCGATCCGCCCCGCCGTTCCCGAGTACTGACGCGCGACACCGGCGGAACGATCGCCCTTCTTCACAAATCCCGTCTCGTCGACGATCAGGACGCCATCCTCATCGCCCAACGCCTCCACCACATAATCGCGAACCTCGTCTCGGAGCCGATCAGCGTCCCAGTGGCTGCGCCCCAACAGCGACTGCATCCGATAGGGCCGCTCCGCTCCGGATTGCTCAGCCATCAGCCAGCCTGTCTTGCGCTCAATGCCGGAAAGAAGGCCGTCAAGGAAATCGGCGCTCGTCTCCCGCAACTCACGACGAGGAAGCACCCGCCCAACCCGCGCCTTCAGCGCTGTGAGCTCCTGCTCCCAAGCCAACAACGACCCTGACCACGAAGCGACAGACATGGTTGCCTCCTTCTTAACCTGTCGAAGGGAATCACAAAATCAATTGATCCGCAACTGCAGTACTAGTGCTTGCACTAGGACTTGCAGCCTTCAGCCTACCTCAGCAAGGCGGCCGTCACCGGAGGGGTACTTTCATTCCGTATCGTCCGGTGGCGGACAATTTTGAACGATTTGGGACATAGCGACATCAGCGTCATCGTATGTTTTAGCACGACTTTTTTGGCACGATGTATGCACGGTGGTCCCGGGGGGAGGATCGTCCTATGACTAAGACGTCTGCCATTTCGGAAGTTGGATTTAGGGTGAAATCGAGGACCGGGCAATTTGGTGCTGTACTCGTAAGGTCGGAGCTATGCCGCCTGCTGGCACGCTTCAGCTTTTCGGTTGAGTACAGTTACGTCGGCAATTCCGCTGACGTTTGGAGTTGTTGGTGGCCGCTAGGGCTGACTAGGACAACTAGCGTATTCCACCAGATTCGAAATTCAACAAGAATCAAGAATCGAGAGTGACCGTGAATTCGCTTTTTCGGGTTAGGTGCAGCAAGTCCATGGTTGGTCCCAACCTCCTCCTGCTGCCTGCGCTCTGGTTCAACATCATGACGATGACGTCGTGACCTCGCAGAATATTGGCTCGGCCGAGGCGGAAAGAATGGAACTCGAGCCGCTGAAGAAGCATGCTCGCCTAGGGGATATGGCGTATGAAGCCATGAAAGATCGGCTGGTGCGCGGGATCTTCGGTCTAGGGCGCAAGCTGACCGTGCGCGCTGTCGCGGACGCGCTCGGCGTGAGCTCCACGCCGGCGCGTGACGCCTTGAATCGCCTCGCTGCTGAGGGGGCGCTCGTCTATGCCGGCCCAAAGACCGTCATTGTGCCTTATTTGACGATGGAAACACTAAAGGAAATCACCGCTATGCGGCTCGCCCTTGAGGGGTTGGCGGCGGAGCGCGGAGCGGCGAAGGCGCCGGCGGGCCTTTCGGATTCGCTCGAGAACATGCAGGCGAAGATTAACGAGGCACTCGAAAGTCGGCGGTATGACAAGCTATTCTGGACCAAAAAGGAATTCCACTTCGCAGTCTACAGAGGCTGCGGCATGCCGCATCTGCTGTCGACCATAGAAACCTTGTGGCTACGGATCGGCCCCCCCTTTCACGACCTCTATCCCGAATTCGCGGCCCAAAAATACGGCGTGCACAATCATCAGGTGGTAATCGAGAGCCTTCGAGAGGGCGATGCGGGAGCCATTAGGACCGCGTTCGAGAACGACATCCACGACAGTTATCGACATCTAAAGCAGGCAATCCGCGCGCGAGAGGAACAGGTTGGAGAATGAACTCTCAAAAAGTCCATTGCATGGGGCGCATGGTTTAACGAGTGTCTGTGACCTGCCACTTAACATTCATCCAGCGGCGATTAGAGCCTTGGCCGTTTCTGTTACGCCTCTTGGCGCGGGTTGAGCAACCGGCGGAGGCGCAGAGCCTTCCATCAGCACAGCGTCGGAGCCGGTTGCGGTGATGTCCTCGGCGTATGCCGCCGGGGTCTGGTAGCCGAGCGAGGAATGAGGCCTCGCGGTGTTGTACAACACGACGAGAGAACGCCCACGGGACCGAGGAACGCGAGCTTCTTTATCGATGGCATCCCTGGGCTGGGCGGTGTGTTCACGTTCATGAGGTGATCGAAAAGGCTGACCGGGAGGTTTTCCGCTGCAGTCTCTCTGGCCACGCCTCCGATCGGTGGCTGGAGGTTCCGGCCTGGATGTTTGATCGGGCGGTCTGCGCCAGGTGGCGCATTGCCGCTGCCCCACATGTTGATCCCAGAACGCTTGGCGTCTTGGTGACACTGCTGCAGGACGCGACGGCCAATTCCCACACCCCATCGCAATTGGAGAATTCGGGCGCAGCATCGGGTCCTCACGACGCGAATCGGGGAGAGGTCCATGCCGCGCCAGCCTACGACATATCAGTTCGATCTGTTCTCCAACCCGCACGACGCGCAGACCGCGCAGATGCCACCATGGCAGGCGCTGCCGGAAGAGACGCGCCTGACGCTGACAAAGCTGATGGTGCGCCTGATCCTCGACCACGTCGACGGCGAGCGCGCCGTTCGACGGGAGGAGGCGCGTCATGATGCATGAGAAGATCCGGCCCCACCATCTGGAGCGCAAGGCGATCCTGTATGTGCGGCAGTCCTCGGCCCATCAGGTTCTGCACAATCGTGAGAGCCGCGCCCTGCAGTATGCGATGCGCGATCGCCTGGTGGCACTCGGCTGGTCTTGCATCGAGACGGTCGATGACGATCTCGGCCGCTCTGCCGCTGGCGGTGTCGCGCGAGCGGGCTTCGATCGGATGGTCGCCGAAGTCTGTCTCGGCAAGGTTGGGGCGGTTGCGGCGCGGGAGGTCTCGCGCTTCGCCCGCAACAGCCGCGACTGGCAGCAGCTCATCGAGATGTGCCGCGTCGTCGATACCGTGCTGATCGACCAGGAGACGGTCTACGCACCGCGTCAGGGCAATGACCGGCTGCTGCTGGGATTGAAGGGCAGTCTCAACGAGTACGAGCTCGATCTTCTGCGTCAGCGCTCCCTGTCGGCCCGCTATGAGAAGGCCCGGCGCGGTGAACTCGTCGTCGCTGCCCCGGTCGGCTTCGTGAAGGTCGGCGACCGGCTGGAGAAGGATCCCGATCGTCGCGTGCAGGAGGCCATCACCGTTGTGTTTGACAAGGTGGCGGAACTCGGCAGTGCCCGGCAGGCCCTGCTATGGTTCCTCGAACATGGGCTGGATTTGCCTGCCAAGCGCAACAATGGCGATG